>CANOUR010000010.1 GCA_947570265.1 uncultured Bacteroidales bacterium
ACATCACCGCCACCCTCGAGCTCGACACCCTCGCCACCAACCTCCCCGCATCCCCACCGATCCTCAGGAAGAAAGCCACAGCCCCCAAAGTCAACCTATACAACAAAAGCAGTGGAGACCCACCCAAGCGTCCCCACCTCATACCTCATCACTCAGACATCGTACCTGTCTACGCGGCAGCTGCCCCCGCCGCCTAAAGCGAAAACGGCAGCGAGAGCACATTGACATATTTATTTTTATTCCGGAAGTTGGCGTGATGTGCGTGCGCCCATGTCACGCAGTGCACGTGCGCGGTCAGTGAGATTGCCGCGGCCTGTGCTTAATTTGTTCATGGCCGCATCATATGCGGTTCTGGCCCTGTCCATTGCCTTGCCGATAGTGTCCATGTCGGCGGCAAATCCCGCAAACTTGTCATACATCTTTCCCGCTTCTGTGGCGATCTCTATGGCATGACGCGCCTGTCGCTCCTGCCTCCATAGCTGTTCGATGAGTTTAAGCGCTGTCACAAGATGCGTGGGCGATGCTATTATCACCCTCGAGTCACAAGCCTCCTGCCATAGCGACGGATCAGCTCTCATAGCCTCTACATAAGCAGGCTCGTTGGGTATGAACATTATCACGAAATCTGTTTTTGCCTCTCCGGCTATATCCTGATAGTTCTTGCGTCGCAGCTCGCCCAAATGGCTTCTGACCGATTGCACGTGACGCATCGATAATTTTTTCTGCCGTTCCGCGTCATCTGTGGTGGTCATATCCATGAATGCTGTCAGCGACACCTTCGAGTCGACCACCACACAGCGTCCGTCTGGATAATACACCACCACATCGGGACGCACCGTGTGGCCGTCGGCATCATGAAATGTCTGTTGCACCTTGAATTCCTCGTCGCGTCTCAGCCCGCTCTTCTCCAGTATGGTCTCAAGCACCACTTCGCCCCAGTCTCCCTGCACTCGCCCTCCTCCGCGCAAAGCCGTCGACAGATCTTTTGCCTCACGTCCTATCGTGAGGTTGATCTCCGCAAGCTCGCGTATACGGTCGCGAAGCGAATGATGCTCGCGCATCTCAGTGTTGTAGCACTCCGTCACCGACCTGCGGAACGACTCAATGTCGGCTTTCAGCGGATCGAGTATGCGGTTTAGCTCCGACCTGTGGCGTTCGTCGAGCATTCGCGAATTGCTCTCCATCAGTTCAGCGGCGAGCGATCTGAATCGGTCTGCGTCTGCCTGCTGGCGTCGCGGTGCTTCCGACTCCATCTGGCGCAACCGCTCGGTCAGAGTGGCATTCTCTGCCCGCAGTGACGATGCCGCCCGCATCTGTGTCACAGCCCAGATAATGGCAGCTATTGAAGTGACAATGAATATGTAGACCATCGTGTATTGAGAATAAAATGGGCGTGCATCCACACATTTTGTAGAACACGCCCGTGAGATAGATATGTGACTCTCGGAAGCGAGAGTCATGATTAAAAATACATTGACAATACTTTCTTAGAATGCCTTCACGATGCCCATGAACGGCTCGGCTTCAAGCGATGCGCCACCGATGAGACCTCCGTCGATGTCAGGCTGCGAGAACAGTCCCTTGGCATTTGTCGGTTTGCAGCTGCCTCCATAGAGTATCGAGATCTCCTCGGCCACATCCGCGCCATATTTGGCTGCGATGGTGCTGCGTATGAATGCATGCATCTCCTGTGCCTGTTCGTCAGTTGCGGTTTTGCCTGTGCCGATAGCCCATACGGGTTCATAGGCGAGTATGATTTTCTTGAAATCGTCAGCTGTCAGGTCAAACAGTGCCTCCTCGATCTGTGATTTCACTACGGCATTGTATGTTCCGTTCTCACGCTCCTCGAGCACTTCACCAATGCAGAAAATAGGTGTCAGTCCCTCTGCAAGGGCAAGCTTCACCTTCTCTTTGAGTGTGGCCGATGTCTCGCCGTAATACTGGCGGCGCTCAGAATGTCCGAGGATCACATAGCGTGCTCCTGTCGAGGCCACCATAGGCGCCGACACTTCGCCGGTGTATGCTCCTTTTACATGATCGGCGCAGTTCTCCGCACCCAGACCGAGCTTCGACTGATCGATCACTGCGTTGACACTCGCAAGATGGGTGAAAGGCACACAGATCACCACATCGCACTTGGCCTCTGTTTCTTTGAGCGCATTGTTCACTTCTTCGGCAAGGCGTACACCTTCCTGCAAGGTGGTGTTCATTTTCCAGTTGCCTGCTACGACTTTCTTTCTCATAATATTAATTGTAACTATTGAATGTTGGATGAGTCAGTGTAATTTTTTGATACAATGAAATGCGACTGGCGCATCTGACCTGCAAATTTAAACAATTTTTCCGTCTGACAGGTTGTCACCCGACCATTATTTGCGCCAGAATCCCGGAGAAAACAATATCAGCACGGTAAACACCTCCAGTCGGCCGATAAGCATGATCAGCGATAAGATCCATTTCCCCACAGGCGGAATCAGATCATAGCCACCTCCATATCCGGTCACACCGGCTCCAAGTCCCACATTGCTTATGCAGGAGAATGTAGAGAAAAACGCATCCACAAGTGGCAGACCGGCTGCCGTCAGCACCGCACCGCCTACCGCTATCGTCAGCACGTAAAGGCAAAGAAATGCAATCACCTTCGACACCACTTCCTGGCTCATCACAACCCCGTTCACCCGCACCGTCAGTATGCTGTTGGGATGTACACAGCGGTAAATCTCGTTGCGCAGGTTCTTGTTGAGATACAGCAAGCGGTCTATTTTAGCCCCGCCGCTGGTCGATCCGGCACATGCACCGAAAAACATCATGAAAAACACCATCGACAGTGCAAAAGTGCCCCATCGCTCGAAATTGCTCACCGTGTAGCCGGTCGACGTCATTGACGACAATATCAGGAATAGCGGATCGATGGTCACCGACTTTATCGACGTGCATTCACCTCGCCAAACGATCACAATCACGAAAATCACGTAATACAGAGCTATGATCTTCAGAAAGGTCATGAACACATCGTTGCGCCACACCGATCTCCATTCCCCACGAGCGGTTCTGAAGATCAGTGCGAAGTTCACACCTCCTAAAAACATGAACACCGTGATGACAATATCGATATAGGTCGAGTTCCAGTCGCCGATCGAACTGTTGCGTGTCGAGAATCCTCCGGTCGATATTGTGGAAAACGCGTGACACAGACTGTCGAAAAAGTCCATCGGGCCGAGCCACAGCAGCAGAAGCAGCACCGTGGTAAGGACGATATATACCATCCACAGGTCTTTTGCAGTCTGGCTCACACGCGGACGTATCTTGTCATGCGTGATGCCTGTGACCTCTGCATTGAACATCTGCATACCCCCCGAATGGTTCAGCGTCGGAAGCACCGCCAGCGTGAACAGAATGATTCCCATACCGCCGATCCAGTTCATCTCCCCTCGCCACATCAATATACCGTGGCTCAGCGTGTCGGTGTTCTCTATGACCGATGCCCCGGTGGTGGTGAACCCCGACATCGCCTCGAAATATGCGTCAGCCAGCGACAGCGGATTGTCATTGAGCATGAACGGCATCATTCCGAATGCCGAAAAAAACACCCACACCAGCGCGGTCAGCAGAAAACCCTCACGCTTTCCCATCTCGCGGCTGCGGGGCTTTATGAGTAAAGCCATTAGTCCGCCGCAGGCAGCCGTCGATGCCGCCGTGATTGCGAAAACAATCCAGTCTTTCTCACCATAGATCAGACTCGTCACCAGTGGAAGCAGCAGAAACAGTGATTCGATCACCAGCAGCCATCCGATGATTCGTGCCACCTGAGGGTAATTGATCGTTGCAGCTCTGCGGGCACTCATGGCGGTCAGTTGAATAAACGTTCGATCTTATGGAGTGCACCTTGCAGGCAGAAGACCACCACATGGTCTCCGGCTTCGATAACCGTGTTGCCGCCTACAAGCATTCCCCGTCCGCCGCGCACCAGACCCGCCAGAGTGACATCGCGTGGAAGACTCAGATCTTTCACAGCACCGCGGGTGATTTTCGACTTCGGTTTGACTTCGATCTCTGCCACTTCCGCATCCGCAAGGGCAAGGCATCTTGCATCGTTCGAGTCACTGTCGAGCAACAATTGGAATATGCCGCTCGACGCGAGCAGCTTCTTGTTGATGATCGTTCCGATGTTCAGATTCTCAGCCTCCGAGATAAACTGTATGTTCTCAACCTCGGCGATAGTCTTCTTCACGCCCATCTCCTTGGCCGACAGACATGCAAGTATGTTTGTCTCAGAGCTTTCACTTAGAGCTATGAACGCGTCCATGTCGGCGATCCCTTCATCGCGCAAAGTGTCGGTGTCACGGGCATCGCCATGCACCACTTCAACTTCCGGACATTTTTCCGACATCTTAATGCAGCGTTCCCTGTCCATCTCGATGATCTTGAACTTGAAACGGTGCGAGTCCACGAGATTGACAAGCCTGATGGCTATGCGGCTCGCACCCATTATCAGTATCTGACGCATCGGATGAGCGCGTTTGCCACACAGATCGCGCAACTCGTCGACATGATCCGACGTAGTGGTGATGTAAAGTATGTCGTTAGGCTCGAGACGGTCATCGCCTCGTGGTATGATTATCTGATGATGGCGGCGGATAGCCGACACATGGAAATTGTGCTCCTGCCTTGCGAAATCCTTTAGCTGCATGCCGGCTATACGGGCATTGTCGCGTAGTTTCACACCCACCACTATTATCTCTCCGCCGTGAAGCTCAAACCAATGCCTCACCCAGTTTCTCTCAAGCGCCGTCTTTATCTCGAGCGCGGCAAGATACTCTGGATAGATCATGTTGTTCACCCCAAGCCGCAGAAACAGCTCGCGGTTGGCCGAGTCCATAAACTCGTAGTTGTCGATTCGCGCCACAGTCTTGTGGGCACCGAGACTCTTGGCGATCTCGCATGCGATCACATTCTCAGTCTCATAAGGCGTCACAGCGATAAAAAGATCGCAGTTCTCCACTCCTGCCGACCGTTGGGCGGCAAACGATATCGGATTGCCGGTGCAGGTCAGAAGATTGCATGTCGAGTCGATGGCCCGCAGCTTCTCGGCATCTTTGTCAATGAGGGTTATGTCCTGTTCCTCCTGACTGAGCAGACGCGCCAGATGCACACCCACTTCGCCCGCTCCGGCCACTATGATTCTCATTGTTGTGCAGCTTTGATTATCGCATCACGGATTGAATCGGCGTCTATGCCGCATATACGCTTCAATTCGCCCACCGTGCCGTGATCCACGAATGTGTCCGGTATACCGAGCCGGGTAAGGCGCACCGTGCATCCGTGCTCGGCCATCCATTCGGCCACAGCCGAACCAAGGCCACCGTTCACTGTGCCGTCTTCAACCGTGATCACCGGAATGTTCATCTCTGCCACCTTTCGGAGCACCGATGTGTCAATCGGCTTGAGAAAACGCATGTCCCACAGCGATGCTTCCACTCCGCGTGAGCGTGCATCGTTCACGGCGTCGAGTGCATCGAGCGCCGATGTGCCGATGGCAAGCACAGCCACTTTGTCGCCTTCGGCGAGTCTTTCGGCTGTTCCATACGTGATCTGTTCCATAGGCGTGCGCCATTCCGGATTGCGGCCGTTACCGCGGGGATAGCGTATCGCCACAGGGCCTGCAGGACATGCCTGCGCGGTATAGAGCATGTTGCGCAACGTTCGTTCATCACGCGGTGCAGCTATCGTAAGCCCCGGAATAGGGCGCAGATAAGCAAGATCATATGTTCCGTGGTGTGTCACACCGTCCTCTCCGACCAATCCGGCACGGTCGATGCAAAATGTCACAGGCAGTCCTTGTATGGCCACATCGTGTATTATCGAATCATATGCTCGCTGCAGAAACGAAGAGTATATCGCCACAAATGGCAGCAGGCCGTCTTTGGCCATACCTCCGGCAAACGTCACGGCATGACCTTCCGAGATTCCGACATCAAACGTCCTTTCGGGAAAAGCCTTCTCCATCTCCGACATTGATGTGCCTGATGGCATTGCGGCCGTCACACCTACAATCCGTGGGTTGTCAGTCGCAAGCTCAACGAGGGTCTTGCCGAACACCTCTTGAAATTTAGGGCCACCTTTGCCGGGTTTCTTCACTTTCTTTCCGGTCGAAGGATCAAACAGGCCGGGTGCATGCCACGATGCTGGGTCTTGTTCGGCCGGCGCGAATCCTTTGCCTTTTGTTGTGCGCAGGTGAAGCAGACGGGGGCCTTTCATATCCTTTATGTCTGTCAGCACTCTCACGAGCCGCGCGGTGTCATGTCCGTCTATTGGCCCGATATATCGCAGATTCAGACCCTCGAATATGTTCTGCTCGCGTGATATCAGGCTTTTCAGGCTATTGTTGAACCGCATGATGAATCCGCGTTGCCGTTCTCCCACAAGATGCATCTTCTTGAGCAGATGGTATACACGGTAGCGCAACGTGTTATAGGCCTTCGATGTGGTGATATGTGCCAGATATGAATGAAGTGAACCGGTGTTGCGGTCAATCGACATGTCATTGTCATTGAGCACTATCAGAAGATTGGCATTGGCATTGGCCGCGTTGTTGAGAGCCTCGAACGCCATGCCTCCTGCAATCGACGCATCGCCTATGACGGCAACGACATTGCGGCTTTCCTCATCCTGTCTGATGGCGTTGGCCACCGACATGCCCAGCGCGGCCGATATGGAGTTGGATGCGTGTCCCGCCGTAAATGTGTCGTAGGGGCTTTCTGCCGGATTAGGAAATCCGCTTATGCCACCGAGCTTCCGCAAGGTCGTGAACCGCTTTTTGCGGCCTGTGAGCAATTTGTGTGGATAGGCTTGATGCCCCACATCCCACACTATCCTGTCCTCGGGCGTGTCAAACACATAATGGAGCGCGACAGTCAGTTCTACCGCGCCCATGCTCGATGCGAAATGCCCGGGATTGCCGCTCAGCTGTTCGATGAGAAAACTGCGGATCTCGGCGCAAACCTCCGGCAGTCGCTCCACTGGCAGTTTGCGCAGATCTTCAGGCGATTTTATGGCATCGAGAAGAGGGTGCTCAGTGTTTTCCATTTCTTTTGTACTTCTTGTAAACCGGTACGAACACTACTATGCCCGACGCGATGACAATGAATGCCACGCGCAGTGTGAAAGGCTGGTATGCAACCACGAAGTAGCACAATATCAACCAAAGTGACACCATGCATGCAAAGCGGAATATCTGATAGCCTTTCATTTCTGTAATGTGTTTACTTCAGTGCCGACAGCGTTTCGCGCAGATTGGCAAGCTTGGTCTCGGCGTCGGCAAGTTTCTTGCGCTCGGCCTCCACAACGGCTTCCGGAGCTTTTGATACAAAACGTTCGTTTGATAACTTCTTGAGTATCGAAGCCTTGAAGCCTTCGTAATATTCGATTTCCTTGTTGAGCTTCAAGCTCTCGGCTTCAGTATCGATGAGCCCCGAAAGTGGCACATTGTATTCTGTTGTGCCGACCATGAACGAAGCAGCTGCGGCGTCTTTCATATCTGTCTGGGTGTAGCCCGACAGATTGGCGAGTTTTTCGATCAGAGATGCCATTGCAAGGCGGGGAGCGCCGATCACACGCAGCTCAAGCGGATCTTTCGATGGCAGATTGCGTTGTGCTCTCACACCACGCACACCGTTAACAACGAGCTTTGCCTCTTCCATATCAGTCAGTAATGCCGCTGCTGTCTCGCTGATCGCAGCCGATGGTACGGGTGCGTACATGATCGATTCTCCATCGTGGCGCTCAGCCATATGTTGCCACAATTCCTCTGTGATGAAAGGCATGAATGGATGGAGCAGACGAAGCAAAGCATCGAAATATTCCATTGTGGATCGCATTGTCTCAGCATCGACAGGCTGTTGATATGCAGGCTTCACGCTTTCGAGATACCACGATGAGAACTCGTCCCAGAACAGACGGTATACGGCCATAAGAGCTTCCGATATACGGAATTTTCCAAACAATTCGGCCACCTCAGCCGCAGTGGCGTTGAGGCGGGCACCGAACCATTCTACAGCTTGGCGTGAGCTTTCAGGCTGATTGATCGAAGGATCTATGTCCCATCCCTTGACAAGACGGAATGCGTTCCATATCTTGTTGCAGAAATTTCGACCGTTTTCACATAGTTTCTTATCAAAGAAGATGTCGTTGCCGGCAGGTGCCGAGAGCATGATGCCCATACGCACACCGTCAGCTCCGTATTCGGCTATCAAGTCGAGAGGGTCGGGGGAATTGCCGAGTTGTTTCGACATCTTGCGTCCGATCTCATCACGCACTATGCCCGTGAAATAGACGTTGTTGAACGGCTGTTTTCCGCGATATTCCATTCCGGCGGCGATCATGCGCGCCACCCAGAAGAATATGATGTCAGGCCCGGTCACAAGATCGGCCGTGGGGTAGTAATAGTTTATTTCCTCATTGTCGGGATCAAGAATGCCGTTGAACAGTGAGATCGGCCATAGCCACGATGAGAACCAAGTGTCGAGCACATCATCGTCCTGACGCAGATCCGCTGCGGTTACCGCCAGATCAATAGCTTTGGCCATCGTCAGAGCTTCCTCGGCTGTCTCGGCCACAACGACATCTCCGCCTGGCATATACCATGCCGGTATGCGATGACCCCACCAGAGCTGACGTGATATGCACCAGTCATGGACATCCGACATCCAATGACGGTAAGTGTTCTTGAACTTCTCAGGAATGAAACGAACGGTATCGTTCTCAACCACCTCGAGTGCAGGTTTGTCCAGACCTTCCATTTTCAGAAACCACTGTGCCGAAAGGCGTGGCTCGGTAACAGTATCGGCATTTCGCTCGCTGTATCCGACCTTGTTCTGATAGTCTTCGATCTTCTCAATCAATCCGGCATCCTCGAGATCCTTGGCTATTTTGCGGCGTACCTCGAAACGATCCATACCGACATACATGCCGGCAGCTTCCGATATGGTTGCGTCGTCATTGAATATGTCGATCGACTGCAGTTTGTGTTTCTGTCCGAGCATGTAGTCATTGACGTCGTGTGCCGGTGTCACTTTCAGACAACCTGTGCCGAAGTCCATTTCAACATATTCGTCTTCTATCACGGGGATTTCTCGTCCGACCAATGGCACGATCACTCGTTTGCCCTTGAGATGGGCGTTTTTCGGATCGTTTGGATTGATGCACATGGCCGTATCACCCATTATGGTTTCCGGTCGGGTGGTGGCGACTATGGCATATCCGTCCTCACCGGCTATTTTATATCGAAGATAATATAGCTTGCTTTGTTCTTCTTTGTAGATCACTTCGGCGTCTGAAAGAGCGGTTTTGGCTTTCGGATCCCAGTGAACCATTCTCACGCCTTTGTAGATCAACCCCTTGCGATAGAGGTCGACAAACACATGTATCACGCTGCGTGAGCGTATTTCATCCATTGTGAAAGCCGTACGGCTCCAATCGCACGACGCTCCGAGTTTTTTGAGCTGTTCGAGGATGATTCCGCCATGCTTGTCTTTCCATTCCCATGCATGTTTCAGAAAGTCATCTCTGGTAAGATCGCTTTTCTTTATGCCTTCTGCCGCGAGCTTTGCCACTACCTTAGCCTCGGTTGCTATCGAAGCGTGGTCAGTACCGGGCACCCACAAGGCGTTCTTGCCCTCCATGCGTGCACGTCTTATCAGTATATCCTGAATCGTGTTGTTGAGCATGTGCCCCATGTGGAGAATGCCGGTGACGTTAGGCGGAGGGATGACAATGCAATAGGGTTGGCGTGCGTCAGGTACAGAGCGGAATAGCTCATGCTCCATCCAATAGCTGTACCATTTCTCCTCTACGTCGGCCGGAGAGTATTTCGTGGCAAGGTCGTTCATATATTTCAGATTGTGATTTTATCGGCAAATTTACGCAATCTCCCGCATTCACGCAAACCGATTTTAGCGTGTTGTCATACGCTTGAGCAGGTTGTATGACGGCACTATTCCGAGCTCACCGGCCTTGCTCAGGTCTGCAAGGCCGGCATCGCGGTTGCCAAGCTGCAGATAGACATATCCGCGGTTGTACCATGCTTCGCCCATTTCAGGAGCTATTTCGATTGCACGTGTAAAGGATGCTATCGCCGATGTCAGATCTCCTGTCGTGCCAAGAATCACCCCTTTATTATACCATGCCGCTGCCATCATCGGCGATTTCTCTATGGCGCGGTCAAGATCGGATATGGCGCTCTGAAGTTTTATCCTGCGCGCATCGGATTTGTCATCGGTCTGTGCCCCTAAAAAACGTGCCTGGGCACGGGCAAGCAACGCAAGGGTGTAGCCGGGTGTCAGTTCGAGAGCCTTGGTGAGATCGGCTTCTGCCGATGCATAGTCACGCAACGTCATGTGATCCATCGCGCGTCCGAGATAATCGATTGCACGTGGTGTGTGAGTGGAGAGCCATGTTGTATAGTAGTCGATCGATTGCATGTGTTGGGCGTATACATCTTCTTCAGTAACATTTGCAGGATGCACACTTGCCTGAAGAACATAGCGCATCATGCGCGACTCGTTAGCCTCGTTAACCTCCTTAATGTATTCGCTTCCGGGTTTCAGCTCTGTTGGAGATGTATAGTAGGTTAGAGCCATAATTGGTTCGAGTTCCACTGGCGAACGCTTGTCCTGCACCCGTCCCTTTATCTCTTTGTTGTTGTAAGTCTGTTCGTCAGCTGTTGTGTTGTTGACTGTCAGCAGGGTAGAGAACCTGGCTTTTACTTGCTCCTGTGTCTCTGATGTGGCTCTATCGTTGCCAATCTCCTTGTCGAGAGGATTATCCTCGGGATCCACCACTTTCATGGCGAGTTCGATCGAACGGTCATAGTCTTTTTTTGCTCCACGGTCGCCGCGTTGTCTACGTACGTCGTAACGCATGAACCATGCGGCAGAGAACTCCGGAAACTTGTCGATCAGACGGTCAAGGTCAGCAATGGCTCCATCAAGATAACCGATGTCGCGTCGTAATATAGCTCTGTTGAAAATGGCGCGGTAGTTGTCCGGCTCGAGGTCGAGAACGCGGTCAAGGTCAGCAATCGCCTTGTTGTAGTCATGCACTTCGGCCCGCAGCAGAGCACGGTTATATAATGCGGTGGTGTTGGTTGGCTCGAGTGTCACAGCATAGTCATAGTCTGACATCGCGCCGTAATAGTCATTTAGCCTGTAGCGCACGAACGCTCTGTTAATGAACAATCCGGTAAGTTGTGGCTGCAGACGTATGGCCTCGTCCATATCGGCTAATGCGCCTTCGAAATCTTTTGTGTGGTTCATCAGCAGGTCGGCATGGACTATGTGGGCGTTAACCGAGCCTTTGTTGAGACTCAGTGCTTTTTCGGCATCGGCAAGAGCTGCTACACTGTCGCCATCGGCCATATTGAGTTTCGCACGCCCGACATACGCGGCATCGAATGATGGATGTGATTTTATCAACCTGTCAAATCCATCGCGGGCTTTGTCGTATTCTTTAAGTTCCTCGTAAGCGATGGCTCTGTTGAAAAGCAGCGAGCGGTTGTCGGGGAGCATCTCCAGTGCGTGGTCGTAATCGGAGATAGCTCCGGCGTGATCTCCCAGGTTCTGGCGAGCCACGCCTCTCACTTCCCACGCGTCTGTGATGAACGGATTGCGCTCGAGTGCCAAAGATGCGTCAGCTTCGGCACCTTTGAAATCATCGAGATTCAGTTTGGCTATAGCTCTGAAAAAATATGGTTGAGCCATATATGGCTTGGCGGCTATCACACGGTTGAAATACTGTATAGACAGCACATAGTCCTCGAAATATAGCGTGTTGCGCCCGACACGCATCACTTGCTCCGTATCAATTTGCGCCCGCACCGGCAGTGCGGCCGTTACGGCCAGAATCAATATGGACAGCAGTCTGCAAAACATATATAGTAGACGCAAAGTAAATCACAAAATTACAAATTACTTTGTGCCTTTCACAATTATTCACGAATTTTGCATGATGTAATGAATATCGTGAACATGTCAATAGTATCGGTTGGAGCGCTCTCGGCCATATCAGGTGCTCTCGACGACAAGATGGCTGATGCCGGAATGGTATCTGTCGCAGATGTTTGTCCGGATGTAGATTACAATCTTATGTACGCGCGTCCCGATAATTTCACGGGGGTAGTGTTATACAACGGCATGACATATCCGTGGCTTCGCCCTGAGGCTGCCAAAGCACTTGCCGAGGCTTCGTCGCGGTTGAGATCCGAGCGTCCTGATCTCCGCTTATTGGTGAAGGATGCTGCCAGACCTATGAGTGTGCAGCGGCGCATGTATGAGGTGGTGCAGGGTACATCCAAGGCACGGTATGTCAGCAATCCGGCAAATGGAGGTGGATTACATAACTACGGTATGGCAGTGGACATCACTATTGTAGATTCGCTTGGCAACGAATTGCCTATGGGCACTTCTGTTGACCACCTTGGCTCTGAGGCCAACATCGACCGCGAGGAAGAGTTGGTCAATCGTGGTGTGATTACTCGTCAGGAACGTGACAACCGGTTGCTGTTGCGTCGCTGTATGCGTGCTGCCGGATTCAAACCTTTGCGCACGGAGTGGTGGCATTTCAATCTATGTACCCGCAATGAGGCACGCAGACGGTATCGTTTGTTGGATTTCTAAACTTTCAATGCGCTTGCGACGTTTCGTACTTATAAAAACGTTTTGGCTATGAACACTGCATCCGCACGTCAGCGTATAGTGGTGGTCGGCGGTGGTTTCGCCGGCCTCAATTTTGTCAAGCATATCGATAAAAAGCGATATGAGGTCATTATTATCGACCGCAATAATTTCCATAGTTTCCCGCCATTGTTCTATCAGGTGGCATCGAGCGGACTCGATCCGGCCAGCATATCTTTCCCTTTTCGGCGTGAAATGTCGAAGAAAAGGGCGAGGGGAGTGCGCTATCATATGGGTGATGTGCGCTCGATCGACCTTGCGATGCACACTGTCATCACTCAGTTCGAGACACTGACATATGACAAGCTGGTCATTGCCGCCGGTACGACCAATAACTTTTTCGGTAACACTGACTTGTCAAAAAAGGTCTTCACGCTCAAATCGACATCCGAGGCATTGCGTTTGCGCAATGAGATACTTGGCCGTCTCGAGCGCGCAAGCATCTGTGCCGATCAGCAGACCCGCCGTAAGCTTCTTAGCTTTGTGGTGATCGGCGGTGGTCCTTCGGGGGTGGAGGTGGCCGGGGCTATCGGAGAGATGAAGCGCTATATCATCAGTCGCGAATATCCCGGTATCTCGGCCGATGATGTGTCAGTGACAATCGTCGAGGGATCGGATCGTCTTTTGCGGTCGATGAGCCGGCAGGCATCTGAGCAAGCACTGGCAGCGTTGGGGTCGCTGATGGTCGACGTGAAGCTCAATACTTTGATGGACAGCTATGACGACGGTACGGTGAGCCTGCATGACGGCACGACTATACACAGCGATGTCGTGGTGTGGACAGCCGGTATCACGGGCGAACCTTTGCCGGTCAGCGGAGGTGATATCAGCCGCGGCCCAGGAGGACGTATACTCACCGATATATGCAATCGCGTAAAAGGTCAACATGATGTCTTTGCCATCGGTGACATAGCATACTGCGAGAGTGAAGATTATCCTCATGGATTTCCGCAACTTGCACAGGTGGCGATCCAGCAGGGACGTCATCTTGCCCGACAGCTCAACGGTGGCCGTGTAGTGGATCCGTTTGTCTATACCGACAGGGGATCGATGGCTACAATCGGACGCAACCGTGCGGTGGCTGATCTCGGGCATCTGCATCTACATGGATTTACGGCATGGCTCGCGTGGATGTTTATCCATTTGATCAGCCTGCTGGGTATGCGAAACAAGCTCACAGTGCTCATAAACTGGATATGGGCATACTTCACCTACAATGCGTCACTGCGTCTGATCATAAGAGCCTCACGCTATCCCGAGGAGCTGTCAGACAGCCAAGACGCTGATTTTGTTAATCACACCTGAATTTAGTAACTTTGCAGTCATAAACAGTGGCCGGGGCGGTCATGTCGCTCGCCGACGTATGGGCGGCGGGAGGAAAGTCCGGGCAACACAGAGCACCATACTTGCTAACGGCAAGCTGTCGGCAACGGCAGAGCAGCGTGACAGAAAATTACCGCCGCAGTGCGTAAGTGCTGCGGTAAGGGTGAAAAGGCGGGGTAAGAGCCCACCGGGCGTCATGGCGACATGGCGTGCCGCACGTCTTATGGGTTGCAAGGCCAAGTATACCGGCATTCAAGGGTTGCTCGCCCATTGCCGGGGGGTAGGCTGCTCGAGCGGTCTTCGGATCGCCAAGATAAATGACACGACCGTTGCGGTGGCCGCATCTTATTGATGACGAAGCGCCGTAGCGACATAACCCGGCTTATAGCTCCGACCACTGTTTATTTTTAATTTTCAAACTTATGTCTGATAAACGTCCCTCACGAATAGCCAGTTTCGTCAACCGCAGTATCGACTGGGGCAAGAACGCATGGGACTATTATAACAATCGTGTCTGGCAGGACACATCCAAGTCATGGCGCGTTGATCTTGTCAAAGTGATCAATCTGACCGTACGCGGTTTCATGAATGGTAACCTGCAGAGCAAGGCTTGTGCTATGACCTACCGCACGCTGCTTGCGCTCGTGCCTTTATTGGCGTTGCTGCTTGCCATCGGACGCGGTTTCGGATTGCAGGACTATCTGCAGCAGGAACTTTACAGCTACTTCCCGTCGCAGCAGCGCATGCTCGATATGTCGTTTGGTTTTGTCGACTCATATCTTGCGCAGGCGTCAGAGGGAATATTCGTGGGTGTGGGCATTGTGTTCTTGCTTTGGACTCTTATATCACTTCTTGGCAATGTCGAGGAGGTGTTTAACTCCATCTGGGGTGTAAAAAACGGTAGGACGCTCTGGCGTAAGTTGTCTGACTACACGGCGATACTGTTGATCCTTCCCATTCTGATGATATGTTCGAGTGGTATCAACGTATTGATGTCGTCAACACTCAAACACCTGTTTCAATGGGATTTCTTTACCCCGGTGTTGACATTGTTGCTCGACTCTGTGTCGGTTGTGCTTTCGTGGCTTGCCTTTGCAGGCGCATATATGCTTGTGCCAAACACTAAAGTGAAGCCTCTCAACGCTCTTGTGTCAGGAATTCTTGCTGGCACGGGGTATCAGGTGTTGCAATGGGTGTTTGTTTCCGGACAGATGTATGTGGCGAAGTACAACGCTATATATGGATCGTTCTCATTTTTGCCACTTATGTTGATATGGCTTCAGCTCGTTTGGCTCATCACGTTTATCGGCGCCGGATTATGCTACTCGTCACAGAATATATTCCAATTCTCGTTCGATAATCAGGTGCAGCGCATATCTGTGAGCTATCGCCTCAAAGTTGAGCTTGCAGTGCTTTCAATCATTGTAAAGCGGTTTAAAAATGCTCAGCCGCCTTACACAGTCGGTGAGATAGTGAAAATCTATGCCATACCGCCACGGCTCGCAGGAGAGATAGTGGCTCAGCTTGTCGATGCAGGCATGGTATGCCACATGATGCCGTCTGATGGCAGTGGTAGCGGAGATGAGACCCCGCTGATGCCGACCCGGGAACCGGCATTTTATCGCGTCGGCAATGTGACTGAGGCGTTGCTTAACTATGGAGTGAGTGGTTTTATTCCCGGTTTTGACAGACATTTCGCTTCAATAGAGCGTGCTGTGGGTTGTGTAGGACATCAGCTCGCCCACGGCAACGTGGATATTGCATTGGCAGATCTTGATATAGAAAACCAATAATTTAAACAATACAAACACTTTCTTGCAAATGAACAATCTTTACTTAATGATGTTGGGAGTTGCGGTGTTGGCTGCTCCTGTAACAGCTTCAGCCCTCGAGCCTGCAACATTTGAAGATGTTGAGATCACCGATGAGTCGGGTGTGCGTATTCCTGCAACTGAGAATGACATGTTCCGCTGCGGATCTTTTGAGTTTAACGGCACAATGACGGTGTATGGCGATTTCACCGTATGGAGCGGCTTTGCCGTATCGTCACTGGCCGACAATGTATATGAGAGCCTTGATGACCAGTATAAGTCGGCTCCCGGAGGAGGCTATAATAGCAACCGGTTTGCGGTAGCATTTCCTGAAGCAAACGCTATCGGAGTTGTGAGTGAGGATGATCCTGATGGCTCGGTGATAAGCGGTATGTACATCACCAATAGCGCTTATGCCTACACTTCTATGACTCAGGGCGATGCATTCTCAAAGAAATTTGAGGCAGGTGATTGGTTCAAATTGACTGTAACAGGCCACCATGCAGATGAAACTGTGTCGACAATAGATTTTTATCTTGCTGATTTTCGTGCAGAAGATGCTTCTGAGCATTATGTCGTAGGCGACTGGCAATGGCTTTCTCTCGAAGAGCTTGGAAAAGTCAAGAGTCTGACATTTTCGTTTGATAGCACTGACAAGGCTAATGGCTATCTCAACACACCGCAGTATTTCTGTTTCGATAACCTCGGTGGCACACCCGACACCAATGCAATCGATGCTGTAGCTGTAGCTGTGGCTGATGCTCCTGTCGAATATTTTACCATCCAAGGTGTCCGAGTGCAACATCCATCAGCTCCCGGTGTCTACATTGAGCGCCGTGGCACACAATCGCGCAAAATTCTCTGCCGCTGAACATAAAAAACAAATATATGATGGCGTCGCATCACCAATGATCGACGCCATCGTTGTAGAATTCTGTATTTGAGTCTGTTTGGCAATTGTCTATTCCTGGCTGCATACATTTACTGATACTTTGGCGGACGAAAATTATTGCTTATGGCTGGCATTGTGATTTTTCGTGGAATTTTTATAATTTTGCGATTATGAAGGAAAGGATCATTCTGTTTGTTGTCGGGTTGCTGTCCGTGCTGTCACTCAGTGCCCAGGGGACGGCATCAGTGCCGTTCGCCTATCCGTCAGTGCCCGACTCGATAACCGATGTGCAAGCGCGCTACGATTATTTCGTGTCGCATTTCTGGGATCGTGTTGACCTTAAGAGGTCATTCTCGTCGAAAGAAAAGATGGCAATGGCCTTTGCTGACTATGTGTCGCCGATGCGTTTCGCTTCGGCCGATACAGTGTATGCATCGATCAATCGCTTTGTAGATCGTCTTGCCAAGCAGCCACGTGATCTTCTATACATAGCTGAGCTTGCCGAGACAAATTTCTACTGCGACACCGCTCATGTGCCGAGCGACGAGTTGTATGTGGCTTTTCTGCGGCCGATATTAAGCAACAAGAAACTCGATAAGAGTCTCGCGGCACGTCATGCCATGCATCTCGGCCAGCTTGAGCATTCAATTGTCGGTAAGCCATTGGGGTCGCTTCGCTTCACCAGTCGGGACGGTCAGGTGATACGCTTTGTACCGCGCAAAGGTCAGGCTCTGATCATATATTTCAACGATCCCGATTGCGATGACTGCCATTTGGCCCGCATACGCCTGCAGGCCAATGTGCGCCTTCAGGAACTTATCGAAAGCGGCCAGCTGGCTGTGGTGGCGCTCACACCCGATGAACCGACAGACACATGGAAAGCCAGAGTAGCTTCCTATCCTGAACAATGGCTCGTTGGTGCTGATCCCGACCTTGACATGTATCTCGATCTGCGCGCCGGCATTCCGTCGTTCTATCTCATCGGAGAGGATGGCAATGTCGCCGCGAAGCATCTCACAGCTGACACTCTTCTCAACATCCTTAGCCGAATTTGACCTATGGGCAGATTACAGACATTCGTGGCCGACAGTTTCCTGAGATTCACAGGCTACACCTACAGCAATCTTAGCCGACTTTTCATCAGGCTATTTGTCAGCGTGATGTTCATGCAGTTCGGCATACGTCAGCTTGTCAATTATCATTCGTTGACCGAGACATTTCCCACGGTGTTCGGTATGAGTCCTGTGTTGTGCCTGAACCTGATGATTATCATAGAGCTTGTGTGCTCATTGTGCATCATGCTCGGATTCATGACACGTCTGAGCACCCTTCCTCCGATATTGTCTATGATCCTTGCCGAATATTACATCATCAGTGACATGCTCGGCGATCTCGAGCTATATGGTCTCGACAGTGTCGATCCCGGATATCTGCCTATAATGTTCATTGGCATATACATCTATATATTGCTTGCAGGGCCGGGACGTATTTCGTTCGATTATTTCATATCGTTGCGTATCATAGAGGCGCGCGGCTCGGCTGAAGAGGAGGAGCTGGAGGAGGTATGAGGATCGCGGCATTGATTTCCGGCGGAGTTGACAGTGCCGTAGCTGTGCATCAGCTGTTGGAGCAGGGGCATGATCCTCACCTGTTCTACATACGCATCGGTATGGATGGTGACGGTGGAGATTGTTCTGCTGAGGAAGATATAGAGATGTGTGGCTATATTGCCCGGAAATATGCTCTGCCGTTTGACGTGGTGACACTCCACGATGAATATTGGGAAAATGTGATGGAATATGCGTTGCGGACAGTGAAGGATGGTTTGACGCCCAATCCCGATCTGATGTGTAACCGCATGATAAAATTCGGCTTTTTCGAGCTGCGCTGGGGGCATGAGTTCGACCGCACTGCAACGGGTCATTACGCAACTAACATTACAGACGCTGATGGAACGGCGTGGCTCGGAACGGCCGTTGATCCGGTTAAGGATCAGACCGATTTTCTGGCTCGTATAACCTATGGTCAGCTGTCGCATCTGATTTTCCCTTTGGGCGGTATGCCCAAATCGCGTGTAAGGGAAATTGCCTTGGCTACAAAAATGCCAAACGCGCAGCGCCGTGACAGTCAGGGGATCTGTTTCCTTGGCAAAATCAATTATAACGACTTTCTGCGCCGTCATCTCGGAGAAAAGAGTGGCGCTATTGTGGAGATTGAGACCGGTCGCAAGCTTGGTGAGCACAAGGGCTATTGGTTTCACACCATTGGTCAGCGCAGAGGGCTGGGCTTGAGTGGAGGTCCGTGGTATGTGGTCAGTAAAAATGTCAATGACAACGTGGTGTATGTGTCAAACGGCTATGACACCGACAAACAATATGGGCGTCTGATACATCTCGATGAGATGCATTGGATCACCCGCGATCCGTGGCCTGAAGGATGCGACAGTGTCGACATAACGTTTAAAAACCGCCATATGCCTGAGTTTTTCGATGCAAAGCTCACTCGTTTGCCCGATGGTGACTATCTGATAGATAGCAGTCGGCGTGTGCAGGGTATAGCACCGGGGCAATTCGGTGTAATATACGACCGCGATCGCCGGGTGTGCCTTGGCAGCGGAGTTATAACGGGTCGTCCGGTGCCTGACATGTGATAAAAATATACAGAATAAAAAGATATGGACACAGACCGCATTGCCCTGAAGGTTCTCGGTATATCATATAGCCACACGCAAAGCGGGGCTTATGCCCTTGTGCTCGCACAGGTTGGCGGGCCAATACGAATTCCTGTGGTCATCGGTGCATCCGAGGCTCAGTCGATCGCTATGAAGATAGAGGGTATCACTCCACCTCGTCCGATGACCCACGATCTGATGGCTAATTTCTGCCGGGCTTTCGGCATGGGGCTGAAGGAAGTTTTTATATATAAGTTCGAGGATGGTATCTTTTACAGCGAGATGACATTTTCCGACAGTGAGCGGGAAGTATCGCTTGATGCCCGCACCAGTGATGCCATAGCGCTTGCAATGCGGATGGGTGCGCCGATATTCACCACCCGGGCTATCATGGAAGAGACCGGCTTTGTCATGGAAGTGGAAGGGAGTGAAGACCAGTCACAAAATGAAGATGACGGATCGGATGATTCCATTCAGGCCATGCGGGTACCCGATCTTGAGAGGTATTCGATCGAAGAGCTTGAAAAGACGCTCGCCCGTCTGATAGAGCGAGAGGAATATGAAGAAGCTGCTCGTGTCAGTGAGATCCTGAAAAGGAAGAAATCATCGAATGAATAGCCATCAGAAACTAAATAGGATAGTTAAATAATTATTTGTCAATACCATGAATTTTGTGAAGTCACGTCTATCGGTGATGAATTTCCTTGAGTTTGCCGTATGGGGAGCTTATCTCACCTGCATGAGCAATTATCTCGGGCGTGCCGGAATGGGAGCTGAGATTGCATGGTTCTATGCCATTCAGGGAATTGTGTCGATTTTCATGCCGACGATCATGGGTATCGTTGCCGACAGGTTCATCAGGCCTCAACGTCTTCTCGGCCTTTGTCATCTTGTAGCCGGAGTGTGCATGATCGGGCTTTTCTGGCTGGGTGCGGTCAGTGAATTGCCCGACAAGGCTCTTTTCATGACAGTGTATACGTTGAGTGTGGCATTCTACATGCCCACGCTTGCGTTGTCAAATACGGTAGCATTCAGTATTCTCAGACGCAGCGGGCTTGATACAGTGAAGGATTTCCCACCGATAAGGGTGCTCGGCACAGTCGGATTTATCGTGACAATGTGGTTTGTCAACTGTCTCACATGGGATGGTGTGTCATTGGGTTTCACACTTGGTGAGAGTGTGTGGAAGTTCCAGTATACCCACATGCAATTTCTGGTTTCCGGAGTGCTCGGAGTGATTTTATTTCTCTATACATTCACTTTGCCCGATTGCCCGTTGCAGCCGCAGGCCGGGCATAAAAGTCTGTCAGAGGCAATGGGAGTCAGTGCATTCAGACTGTTCAAAGACCGCCGGATGGCCATGTTTTTCATTTTCTCAATGTTTCTGGGCATGTCGCTTCAGGTTACCAACGGATATGCCGGGCCGTTCCTGACAAGTTTCAAAAGTAGCCAGATCGCAGAGATAGCAAGTAGTTTTGCTGCCAATAATGCGACAATGCTGATCTCTCTGTCACAGATCAGTGAGGCGCTGTGTATATTGATGATCCCGTTTTTCTTACGTCGCTATGGCATAAAGATGGTAATGCTCATGGCAATGGTGGCGTGGGTGTTGCGTTTCGGATTTTTTGGCGTAGGATCGCCACAGATGCCGGGAGTGATATTGTTCATTCTCTCGTGTATAGTATATGGTGTGGCATTCGACTTCTTCAATGTGTCGGGTGGTCTTTTCGTGGATCAGCAGTGTGGCTCATCGGACAGGGCTGCCGCGCAGGGATTATTCATGCTGATGACAAATGGTCTTGGTGCCTCGATCGGCACACTCGCTGCTGGTGCTGTTGTTGACCACTATTGCCATTGGGAGAATGGATCGCTTGTGGGGGATTGGACTTCGGCATGGCTGATTTTTGCCGGATATGCGGCAGTGGTGGCCATATTGTTCATGATTGTATTCAAGGATAAAGCCAAGTCGCCATCGGTTAGTGACAGTGAGAATGATCAGGATCCCGGAGGCATGATTATTGAAGAGCGATGATACAGTTTTATTGTCCGGACATAGAAACGACACATACGCTGCCGGAGAGCGATTCAAAGCACTGTGTTAGAGTGTTGCGCATGCAGCAGGGCGATGAACTCGAGGTGGTTGATGGCAAGGGTCACAGGTTTCTTTGCCGTTTGCTTGACGCACATCCAAAGCGCGCGATGCTTGAGATTGTCAGTCGCGACGATGTTGTGAAAGCCTGGCCCGGGCGTATTACTGTCGCAGTTGCTCCCACCAAGCATATGGATCGTATGGAGTGGCTTGTCGAGAAGCTTACGGAAATTGGCGTCGATGCCGTTGTCCCGTTGCTATGTGACCGCAGTGAGCGGAGGGAGATAAAAGTTGATCGACTTGAAAAGATTGCAGTCTCGGCTATGAAGCAGTCTCTGAAAGCCACTTTGCCTGAGATATCGGAGATGACTCCTTTCGGCAAGGCTATGACTGATGCTGTCGGTCGTGGCGACAATCTGTATTTTGCCTATTGTGACAGTGATGCCGACCGTAGATTGCTCGTAAAAGAGATGCGTTCAGGCGAGCCGGCCACGGTATTCATTGGCCCCGAAGGCGATTTCAGCCCCCCGGAGGTGAAAACAGCATTGGCGGCAGGTTGTGTGCCGGTGTCGCTAGGCGACAACCGTCTGCGCACCGAAACCGCTGCTCTTGTGGCTTGTGACACCTATCAATTGCTTTGTGGCTTGACGAAATAGCAGGGGACAGGTGCTATAATTTCCTCCTGATAAGTTTTCCGCTCGATGTGAAAGCGGGTGACATGTCATGAATGATAGCCTTGGGTATGTGCCACGTAGGAAGTGTGCGGCGGCACGCGTTGATGATCTCTGTGTCAGACAGATCAGTATCAATGACAATAATCACGGCCTCCTCGCCCCATTGTGCCGACGGACGTGATGTGATGTAGAATCGCGTGTTTTCGCCAAGCACCGGAGCAAGTAGCCGTTCATCCTCTTCGGGATGTATTTTCACCCCTCCCGAATTTATCACATTGTCGATGCGTCCGCGCCAGCGGAATTGTGTCCCGGAAACGATTTCTGCCATGTCGTTGGTCACGACCCGCTTTACCGACATTTCCGGAATATCGATCACAAGACAGCCGCGCTCATCATTGGAAAATGTCACACCGGGCAACGCTGAATATATGTCGCAGCCTGACCTTCGCAGCGCAACATGACTACACGTCTCGGTCATGCCATAAGACACCCATGTTTTCACTCCTGCTTTGTCGAGACGATTTGATAGTCTGTCGCTGAGGGCGCCGCCGCCGACAAGCAGGTTTGCGACTTGTGACACCCGTCGATCATCGAGCAAACTTTCAATCTGTGACGGCACAACTGGCAGGAGATCTATACAGTGGTGGCCATTCCACCCGCTTAACGGTGATATGTCAGGATGCAGCATCTCGAGACGTGCTCCGCTGACGAGCGATCTCACCACCATCATCTTTCCGGCAATATAGTCGGTTGACAGCGGACATACAAGTCTCGATCGCTGTGTTATGCCAAAAAAACGGCAGGTAGCAGTTGCAGATGCTATCATATCGGCTTTAAGAAGTCGTATTTCCTTGGGCTTGCCTGTCGATCCCGATGTGTGAGCTGTGATACAATCGCTCTCCGACAGAAATTCGCTGACAAACCCTCTGTCGTCGCCTGTGATTAAGGCTCTGTCCATTCCATCTGCGGCATGTGCCATTTTATGTCGGGGTTGTAGTGCAATGTGTCACGGTCGAGATAGAGTGGAGATGCGATATTGTCGGTATATAGCATGCCGGTGCCAAGTCCCTGCGGCATATCCGGGGAGAGTGCCGCTGTCCACTGGGCAATGGCATTGAGGCCGATGTTTGATTCGAGAGCCGACGTGATCCACCATCCGATATTTTTCTCTTTGGCCACATGAATCCACATGTCGGCGCCCGACAGTCCTCCGCAAAGCGTTGGTTTCAACACAATGTATTGCGGCGATGTGAAATAAAGAAGACGCCGCATTTCACTGATGTCGTGAATGCCTATCAGTTCCTCATCGAGAGCTATCGGTATTGGTGAGTTCTCACACAGATAGCTCATTTTGTCGAGCTGCCCGGCGCGTATCGGCTGTTCAATTGAGTGAATGTCGAAATTTGCGAGCCGGTCGAGGTGCTCCATAGCGTTTTCAGGTGTGAAAGCTCCGTTGGCATCGAGTCGCAGCGTAAGCTTGTCGGGAGGGAATGACATGCGTATGTGGTCGAGCAGGCGAAGTTCGTCGTTGAATCTCACACCGCCTATCTTCATCTTTAGGCAACGGAAGCCTTGCGACAGTTTGCTGTCGATACGCGCAAGCATCTCATCGGCCGATCCCATCCACACAAGACCATTGATCACCACCTCGGATCTGTTTTCAACAAAATCCCCGGGAAACAGAATGCGTTGTCCGCCGTTCTCAAGATCGAGCAACGCGCATTCGAGTCCCATCTTGAGTGATGACCAACGTGAGATATCCACATGGCGGCCATGATTGAGGCTGTGGCAAAGATCGTTGAGCTTGGTTTCGAACCCATCGGTGGGTTCAGCGCTGAGTCCTGCGAAGTGTGCGCATTCCCCTATGCCATATACGCCGGGTGTCTCTGAGTCCCATAGCTTTATATACCATGTCGGACGCAGGGTCATAGTCTCGCGCGATGTCCGTGCTGTGAAGCTGAAGTGGAGGGTGCGCCGTGTCCATGCGGCGCGGAGTGCCGCGCACATGGTCAGCCGGGGAATTTAGGGAATTGGTCGAAGTCGGGATCACGCTTTTCAAGAAAGGCATTTTTCCCTTCCTGAGCTTCAGCCATGAGATAATACATTAGTGTGGCATCGCCGGCAAACTCCATCATGCCTCGTTGTCCATCAAGTTCGGCGTTGAGTGCGCGTTTGATCATGCGGATAGCCATAGGACTGCGCTTGAGGATGGTCTCGCACCATTCCACAGTTTCATCTTCAAGCTTTTCGAGTGGCACGACTTTGTTGACCATGCCCATGGCCTCGGCTTCGGCAGCCGTATATTGGCGGCATAAAAACCATATTTCACGGGCTTTTTTCTGGCCGACACAACGTGCGAGATAGCTCGATCCGAATCCTGCATCGAAACTGCCCACCTTCGGCCCTGTCTGCCCGAACCTGGCGCTATCGGCGGCAATGGTTAGGTCGCATACCACGTGAAGCACGTGTCCGCCACCGATGGCATAGCCGTTGACCATGGCTATCACAGGTTTTGGAATCGAACGGATGGCCTTGTGCAGATCGAGCACATTCAGGCGCGGTACACCTTGTTCGTCAATGTAGCCGCCGATGCCTTTCACTTTTTGGTCACCACCGGAGCAAAACGCTTTATCTCCTGCACCTGTCAGAATGATCACACCTATGTCCGACGCTTCACGGCAATAAGCCATTGCATCGAGCATCTCCCGGTTGGTCTGCGGACGGAATGCGTTGTAAACCTGCGGTCGGTTTATTGTTATTTTTGCTATCTTGCCATACTGTTGGAACAGAATGTCTTCATATTCCTTGATGGGTTTCCATTCTCTCATATTCATTAATATTTTATTTATTGAAATATTGGCGGAGCAGATCGGCGCTTAATGCTCCGTCGGTGGTGACAGTCATTATCGCAGGCCTATCGGCATTGGAGAAGTCTGGCCAAGCATCACGGATTTCCGATTCGCTGCCGCATGTGAAGCATCGCCATCCCACAGCCTGACAAATGTCAGCCCATGGCAAATCAACTTTGCATGCCAGCCGTTGGTCAAGCTCAGGTAATTTTGATGTAGCGCCGATGAACCGGAAGATGCCACCTCCGCCGTTAGCGATTACTATCATTTTAAAGTTTTCCGGCACATGCCCTGAGAATATAGCGCCTATGTCGTATTGTGCACTCATGTCACCGCTGATTAGCAATGTCGGGGCAGAGCGGTAACCTATCGCTGCGCCTATGGCTGTGGAAGTAGAGCCGTCTATTCCACTCACCCCTCGGTTGCAGTCGCAGCGGTGAAGATGCGAGCAATCGTTGAGCTGGGCATACCGTATGGGGGTGCCGTTACTCAGATGCACATTCCATCTACAAGGTATCAGCGGTATTATGGTATCGAATGCACGCAGATCGCTCCATGGCACATCGGATAGGAATTTATCATGGCTTTCGGCAGCCCTGCATGCGAGATCGCGCCAGAGTGACGCATAGTCGCTTGTGGCTCTGTGGGGCTGCATTGCTGCGGCAAGCTGCTGAAAGAATATGCCGGGTTCGACATCTATCCTCAGGGTGAGATGCCTGAAACAGTCTATGGTCGTGTGGTTCAGACCGACATGCCAATGGTCGAGGTTGTCGATCGAACGCAGGTATTCTTTGACATGGCGCGAGACAAGCGCTCCACCGGTGGTGATCACCGTGTCGGGTCGTAATGCGTCGCCGCTATTGTCAGACATGGCGGATAGCACGGTGTCTATCCGGCCGATAAATCGCTTGCCATGTAGATTGGCTACAGTTTCAGTCAGCACCACTACATTAGGCAACTCCGCCAAACGGCATAAAGCGCGGTTGAGGCGCTCGTCGGGGCGAGAGAATCCGGCAACGATCATCACACGCCGAGGTGAGGCCAGCCGTCCTCCAAGATCGCGTGCTTGCTTCACTGTGATATCTTCGCGAGGGGTGAGGGTGGCTATGGTTCGTGCTGTACCAGCCGTATATTCGGCGGCATCGTTGCTGAGCGGTGCATCGAGGCGGAGATTGATGTGAACCGGAGCCTTCCTGCCCCCGAGTGCAGTGATCAGAGCATCGTTGATAAGCCGGTTTGCCATCCACTTGCCGTCGGCAGTCGATTCGATGTCGGCTGGTATATCATATGTCTGCTTCACCACTGTGGCGAGAGTGCCCGGCTGACGCATTGTCTGCGAATCATCTTGATCGATCCATTGCATCGGCCGGTCAGCACTGACCACTATCAAGGGCACTTTGCGATAAAAGGCTTCGGCAATGGCTGGGGCATAGTTGAGAAGCGCTGTGCCGGACGTGCACACCAGCACAGTCCCCCGGTCGCTTTCGATTGCGAGACCGAGGGCTGTGAATGCTGCTACGCGTTCATCGATCACTGTGATACACCTTAGCTCCGGTCGGCGTGTGAGCGCGACTATCACCGGTGCGTTGCGTGAGCCCGGCGACAATACGACATCTTTCACGCCGTGGGCTATCAGCAGATCGGCGAGTATATTGCAGGCGGTTTTGTCAGTGGTGAGCACGGTTGGTGATGTCAGTCAACGTTGTGCAATTCGTGACCCATGCGTTCCTTCTTGGTGTGTAGGTAACGACGGTTACAGTCGTTGGGAGTGACTTCAATTGGGACATTCTCAACGACTTCGAGACCGAATCCTTCCAGTCCGTTGCGTTTTACCGGATTGTTTGTCATCAGACTCATATTATTGATGACGAGTAATCGCAGTATCTGTGCGCCAACGCCATAATCGCGCTCGTCAGCCCGATGACCCAGACGCAGGTTGGCATCCACGGTGTCCATTCCCTCTTCCTGAAGTTTATAGGCTCTTATCTTGTCCATCAGACCTATGCCGCGACCTTCCTGATTGAGATATATGATGGCACCGCGGCCTTCGCGCTCGATCATCTGCATGGCAGTGTGCAGCTGCTCACCGCAGTCGCATCGACGTGAACCGAATATATCCCCGGTGGCGCACGATGAGTGAACGCGCAGCAGCACTGGCTCGGGTGTGGTGATGTCCCCCTTTGTCAGCACAATGTGTTCAAGCCCGTTGTCTTTCTGTCGGAAAGGTATCAGGCGGAAATGTCCGTAGTCGGTGGGCATGTCCACCTCCACACCGCGTTCAACGAGGCAGTCTTGTGTAAGGCGATAGGCGATAAGGTCGCGGATCGACACGAGTTTCAGCCCCCATTGGTCAGCTTTCACGCGCAACTGCGGAAGACGTGCCATTGTGCCGTCTTCGTTGAGTATCTCTATGAGTGCGGCTGCTGGCTGCAGGCCTGCCAGACGGGCAAGGTCGACTCCGGCCTCGGTGTGTCCCGGACGGCGCAGCACTCCTTCGTTCTGCGCGTAGAGCGGATGCACGTGTCCCGGTTTGCCGAATATCTCAGGTGTGGATGTCGGATCGGCAAGTGCATTGATTGTTGCGGCACGGTCATGTGCGCTGACACCTGTGGTGCATCCGGGCAACTTGTCGACCGTGACGGTGAAAGGTGTGCCGAGCATCGAGGTGTTGTCCTGCACCTGATAATCGAGTTTAAGCTCTTTGCAGCGTTTGATTGTCAGGGGAGCGCACAGTTCGCCGCGTGCGTTGGTGATCATGAAGTTGACATGATCAGGGGTCACTTTTTCGGCGGCAATGATCAGGTCGCCTTCATTCTCGCGGTCTTCGTCGTCGACGACGATCACGAAATTGCCTTTGCGGAATTCCTCGATTGCTTCGGGAATGGTGTCAAGCTTGATCTTTTCCATTATCAGATGTAGGTGTTATGGTATTGTCGTTAATCATTGATGTGAGTTCGTCGCTCACTTTAATTATCTGCTCCATTTCGTGGCGCAGTATGCGTTGTTCGCGTCGTCCGATTAGCCAGACGGGTATTGCCAATGGCACTATTGCCGCGGCTGTCATGCCTGCATGGCGTCCGCTGACCGGTCTGTATACCCACAGGCTGCGTAGAACGGGATAGTCCATCAGCTTGTTCACGATCAGTTTGTCGCGTGAGTTGCTCAAATAATCGGCAGTCTGCTCAAGTATAGCCGATAGATCGTGAAGACTGTTGCGGTCGTATCCCTGCATCCAGTAGGTGAGATAGCTTTGGCGTGGCGCATTGGAGGAGAGATAATCGCGTGTCTGTTGCGTCAGACGCGTCAGCATTTCCGTCGCTTTTTGAGGATTGACCTCGTCCATGATCACCTCTTTAACATCGTAGTGGCGAGTCTGGTTTTTCCCAATCAGTTTGCGCAGGAAATTTACGTAGGCATCGCGGTTGAATACGGCCGAGTCGTTGACGGCTTTCCATGTAAGGAAAATGCCTAACGGAAGCAATACCGCCGAACTGAGCCACATGCCTTCCCACACTGCCCAACGTCCGTCGCGCGCGAGTTTATATCCGGTATTGTCGATGATATAGTAGAAGATGAACAGCAGCACGGATATCACGATCGGCATGCCAAGTCCGCCTTTGCGTATGATGGCGCCGAGTGGTGCTCCGATGAAGAAGAAAATAATGCAGGCAAATGACAGCGTGAATTTTTTTTGCAGCTCTATTGAATGTCGTCTGACCGTTTTCTGCTCCTCCTGTATCGTCATGGACTTGTATTCGATCTCCTGTTGTTTGCGGCGTATTTTCTGCAAGGCCGGAGTGATGTAGGCCGCACGCCATTCCGTGCCTCCGCCGCTGAACAGGGAGTCGATATCAACCGGTCGTGACATGCTCACTTGTCGGCGAGGTGTGGCCACACGTTTGTTGCCCTTGAAAGTGTATGTATAATAAGGTACACCCATCACAGTGCGGTTTCTGAGCTCATGGGCATAGACATTTCCTGTTGAGTCTACAATAGCGTTCACCGAGTCGATGGTCGCCTGAAGCTCGCTCATGTTCTTGCCGACATACTGGTTGCGCATTCCTTGTTCGTCAAGCCTGTTGAAATTTGCATCGAACGGCACTACCAGCTCCTTTAGCGTGAATGATTCACGTCGGTAGGGCACATTGTCGCCTATCGACGAGCGTGTGCCTGCATCGCGCAGATTTTCAAACGATTCGCCTTGCCACAATTTCAGATACAGGTGTGTCTTGTCTTCTGTGAAAGCAAGCTTTCCGGAATCGGCGAGGATTATGCTTGCGTTGTCAAATCCCTTCGACATGTCATAGATCATCATGTCATAGAGAATACCGGTATCGCGGTTTTTCGACTGTACAAACAGGTTGTAGCCCGGTATCTGGTCGTAAAATATCCCCTCAGGAATCTCTACCTCAGGCGACTTCTGGCGCATGGAGTAGAGCAGAGTCCACATCTTGGTCTGCGCTATAGGCAGCACATTGTTTTGAAAAAAGAACGCACCTACGGCAATAAAAGCCATCAAAACGATCAATGGGCGCATACAGCGTAGCAACGACACCCCCGATGCTTTCATGGCAGTGAGCTCAAACCGCTCGCCGAGATTGCCGAATGTCATCAGCGATGCCAGCAATATAGCCAGCGGAAGAGCCATCGGGATCATTGTCAGCGCGGCATAGAAAAACAATTCGCCGATCACGTCCATGCCCAATCCTTTGCCTACGAGGTCATCTATGTAGCGCCATAGGAACTGCATGAGCACGATGAACAGACAAATAAAGAACGTCATGCCAAACAATGGCACGAAGCTCTGAAGCATGAACAGGTATAGTCGCTTGATCCTTAACATCGCTTTGGGAGCAAAATTACAACTATTTTCCCGAAGCAACCTCCCGACCCATGAAAAATATTCGTTCCACATATGTCTGTGGAATGGATATATCTACGATATGGGCAAAAAAAATTGATTGTCATCGCGACAATCAATCTTAGTTAACCTTAAATCTAATACCATGAAAAACACATTGCAAAATTATTTATGTTGGATATGCTGTGCAAGCGTTTTGTAAACAATTTTGCATTGGTTTAACATATTTTAGATGAGGTTTGCTTTGGTTTGTGCGATATGTCTGACAAATAGTCTGTAGCGAGGGCTGTTGCTTGCATTTTGTCAGAATTGTTTTCCTGCACTGTACAATGAAGCCTAAAGCCTCGTTAACGTCTGTTAACTACGTCATCCTCTCTTTCCTTACGCAGTCTTTCTCTGCGTTTTAACGAGAAGTGAAGCAACACAATACATAGCAGTGTTGCACCGATCACTCCAAAGTAATGCAGATAGTTACCGGCCTGGAATTCCGGAAAGCCGATAACGCTCATTGCTGCAAGATAGATGAGCAACACCACAGGGATAACCGTGGAGCGGGGCGGTCGTTTCATTCAGTGATGATTTCGTTGGTGATTTTATATGGATTCTCATCGGGATTGAACAGTCCTGACGTGAGATGACGGTATATGCGCAGACATGCCCATGCGTCGATCGATGCATAGGCTTGTTGTGCTTCAGTCAGATGTGTAGCTTCCCAGTTGCTCAGTCTCTGACCTTTCGATATGCGTTCACCAAACAGTATGGCATAAATACGTTGGAGCGAACAGTCAGCGATACGATATGAGCGCACAAATGCTTGCAGGTCAATGAATCCCTTGGGATCGAATTCCGCAGAGCGGTGCATGACAAAAAAATCGTCTTTGAGCGATAATCCTATTTTTGTGATATTATCGTTCTCGATGAAGCGTTTGACGTCGGGATTCATTCCGAGTATGTTTAGCCGGAAAAGATAGCTGTGGTTGTCTGTCGACACTTGCATCAGTGCCACGGGATGGCTCTGGCCTTTACGGAATGATGGTTTGGTCTCGGTGTCGAAGCCAACGAGTGATTCGCACGATAGGGCTTCAACGGCCTGTGCGGCGGCTTCGGGAGTGTCTACCACCGTTATCACACCGGGAAATGTCACGGTCGGCATCTCGGCAATGGCGGCTTTGGGTATGGATATATCTGGTGTGTCCATGATGTGTCAGAGTGTTGGAATGTCTATCAGATCGGCATCAGGGAATCGTTTGGCGAGGTATCGCTCGATAAAACTGTGAGTGTCGTCGGCAATTACACGGTCTGTGTCGAAATGCAGGTTGTAGAGCACTGCGCGAAGTTCAATTCCGCGTGATTTTATGGCTTCGAGCGATAGTATGGTGTGGTTGATCGACCCGAGTCTGCCGTTGCTGACAAGCATAATCGGAAGATTTCGCGAGGCCACATAATCGATCGTGAAATAGTCGTCTGTGACAGGCACCATCAGACCTCCCGCACCTTCGATCAGCACTGTGTCGTAGCGCTGTGACAGTTTTTTTGTAGCAGCGTCTATCACATCAAGATCAATCTCACGACCATCGATGCGCGCGGCGAGTTGTGCCGATGCCGGATAGGTGAAAATAACAGGCGATGTCGTCAGATCGCTGTCTTCAGGCAGCTGACCGGTACCCATCAGCCGGCGGTGAAGCATGATGTCTTCCGAAAAACCGTCATTACCTGTCTGTATGAATTTCTGCGTGACCACAGAGTGGCCTTCTAAGATCAACTGTTTGGCGAGCCAGCCGGTCGCATAGCTTTTGCCGGCGTCGGTGTCGATTCCTGAGATGAATATAACGTCGCTCATTTTCTGATAAGAAGATAAACGGGATTGTATGTTAATGTGAACCGTCCATATTCGTTGCGCGGCCAATGACGCGCAAGGCGCAATGCATCGGCCGATGTGCCGGATATGGCGTTGACACCTGTCATGCGCATGTGCCGCAACGCGTCCATCGGAGTGTCGAACTCGAGCTGTATCTCTTCCGAGTCAACTATGTGTGGCAGTTCGTTGATGGCCGCATAGTGGAGTCTCGGAGCGAGACCGTCGAGTTCGCGCATGTTTGTTTGTCCGAATGTCGATAAAAGAGCCACGCCACCAGATCGGAGCACCCGCTTCACATTGTCAATGAAGCGCAGTGGGGAGTTGAACCATTGCATGGTGGATGATGAAATTATACATGTGGCTGATTCATCGGGTTCGGATGCTATCCAAAGTTCAGCATCGGCAGCAACAGTTTTTGCTCCGGATGTGGGTGTCGGATTGAAGTCAACCAATGTGAACTGTCCGGGGCGGTAGCGTTCGAGAAAAAGTTTTGTTAGCAGGCCTGTGCCCGAACCGATCTCGATTGTGACCGATGGGTCGACTTCGGTCAACTCGATCAATCGTTTGGCGATATGGCGTTGCACCGTCGCTGCCGAGTTGTAGGTGGTGGTGGCGCCACCGAAGCGGCGAGCCACAAGATCTTTGTCAATCAGCAATGGTGAGAGGATGCTGCGGAAGTCGGGCAGGTGTCCTCCCGAAATGTGACGCACCGGTGTCCCTTGCCACGCACGGGTCTGGTTGTCGGCGGGTATGATGCGGTCGTTGTCAGAAATGAATGCTATGTCCCACTTGCTATCGGTTGGAATCTCGAGTTTTTCGATGGCGCGCAGTTCGTCGGCCAGTTCGTCTATTGAACGACCTGGAACGGAGAATGGACGGCCGTCTGACATGCGTCGGTAAAACTTAAGAAGCGAGCGCTCTGAGAGTCCGTCGAGTGTGCCGCGGAAAATGGCCTCGGGTATTCCGAGCGTGTCGCTCACCGGATGGAGCGTGCCGTTGATCGCTACGCGGCGTGTGACGCTCAGCGCAGGATTATCAGCGAGAAACCGGGCGGCAGCAGCTACTCCGAACGACCATGCTGCCACTACAATTTCATCGTATCTTAGCAATAACGATGTGTCGAAATCCGAGACTGTCCGGTAGTCCCATATGGCGATGGTGTCGTAGCCGCTGAAGTTGAGCATTGTGGCCACCGACGCATCAGTGCCCCATCCGCAGAACATCAGTAATGCGCGGCTATGACTGCGGTTGACTATCACTTCGCTACGCATTGTTGCATACGTGTTAAGGTGTTCACAAGATTGTCGATACAATCCATTGACAATGCGGCTGAGAGGCTGATGCGTAAACGTTCGGTGCCTGGAGGCACGGTTGGAGTGCGGATGGGCAACACTTTCATCCCGTGATCGAGCAGGTGTTGTGACAATTCCACGGCAGCTGCGGCATCGCCTGTGATGAATGGCTGTATGTGGCTTGCCTCAGTTGAAGTGTGTGCCGAGAGGTTTGTCAGCCCCTTGTGCAGATGTTTTGCGAGTGATCGCAACTGCGAGCGCTCTGAGTCCATGCCAGCGGATGTCTCCAACATCATAGCACTCCAACGGACGCATATCGGAGGCTGGGCGGTGGAAAAGATAAACGATCGTGCACGATTGATCAGGAAACGGCGCACCATGTCGGATGTGATGCAGAATGCTCCGTTTGATGCAAGTGCCTTTCCGAATGTGCCGACAATCACATCTACTTCATCTGCCCGACCTGATGCCATGCACATTCCCAGACCAGCAGGGCCTTCCACTCCCACAGCGTGAGCCTCATCGATATAAAGCATTACGGACGGGTAGCGGCGCTTCAGATCTGTGAGGGCGGCAATGTCGGTGTGGTCACCGTCCATGCTGTAGACGCTCTCGGCTATGACGAGAATGTTTGCAATATCGGCATGTTTTTGCACTATGCGTTCGAGATGATCAAAATCATTGTGGCGGAAGCGCTCAAACCGTGCGCCGGAGAGGCGTATGCCGTCAATTATGCTTGCATGCACGAGTTTGTCGGCCACTATGAGCGTTTGGCCGTCGGATGCGAGTGCCTGCACCATACCGGTGTTGGCATGATAGCCACTGTTGAACAGCAGAGCCGGGCGACCATAGAATCTTGATAACAGATTCTCGAGCGCGGCATTTTCTTTTTGTGCCGAAGCCAGCAAGCGCGATGCCGATGATGTCATCATCATCTCACCAGACGCGGCTGTATCGTTGAGAAATGTCTGCTGAAGATCTGTGCGGGTTGCGAGACCGAGATAGTCGTTTGTCGAAAAGTCGACTATGCCTTCAGGCCTGATCTCTGATGGTATCGTGCGCAGATTGCCGCTGTCGGCGAGATTATGCAATGTATCGTTGTAAAACGGATTCATCTGATGATCGCGAGTATTTCGGCACAAAGGCGGCGCAGGTCGCTATCGCCGATAATATAAGGTGGCATGATGTAGACGTTGCGTCCGAACGGACGTACCCATATCCCGCGTGTAACGCATTGTTTCTGAAAATCGCCGAGATCAACAGGATGTTTCATTTCGATGACGCCGATAGCACCTATCACACGCACATCGGCCACGCTGTCATATTCAGCGGCCGGAGCGAGGCATTCGCTCATCAGGTCGGAGATGTGGCCTATGACGCGTGCCATGTCCTGTTCGGCGAGCAAATCGAACGATGCTATGGCTATAGCGCATGCCAGCGGATTGCCCATGAATGTGGGGCCGTGCATCATCACTCCTGCCTCGCCTCGCGATATAGTGTCGGCCACATCTTTGGTGGTCATTACGGCCGATGATGTGAGATAACCGGCTGTCAGGCCTTTGCCGATAGTCATTATATCGGGGCTGACGCCTGCATGTTCGCAGGCGAAAAAACGTCCGGTGCGCCAGAATCCGGTGGCTATTTCATCGAATATCAGATATATGCCGTAGGAATCGCAAAGACGTCGCACTTCCCGCAGATATTGTGGGTGATAAAACCACATGCCACCTGCTCCTTGCACTATAGGTTCAAGAATCATTGCGGCAATCTCGTGATGATGTTTTGCCAGCATTTCCTCGAGAGGGGCAATGTCAGATTCGTCCCATTCTCCATCAAAGCGCGAGCGCGGTTGTGGTACGAAAAAGCGCACCGGAAGAGCCGAGCCAAATGCGCCGTGCATTCCGGTCACCGGATCGCACACACTCATTGCGTTCCATGTGTCGCCGTGATATCCCGATCGTATAGTGACAAAATTTGTCTTTTCATGCGATCCTGACCGCGCAACGGCAGCCTGCACCGCCATCTTCATCGCCACTTCAATGGCCACCGAGCCGCTGTCGGCATAAAAGATGTTATGCATATTTGTCGGAGCTACCGACAGCAGACGTTTGCCAAGCTCTATGGCAGGGTCGTGTGTGAGTCCACCGAACATCACGTGGCTCATAGTGTCGATCTGATGCTTTGCGGCATCGTTGATACGGGGATGGTTGTAGCCATGTATCACGGCCCACCACGACGACATGCCGTCGATCAGTTCGCTTCCGTCCGACAGACGAAGTCTCACACCGTCGGCCGATTCAACTTTATATGTTGGTAATGGATTGATTGTAGAGGTATAGGGGTGCCACAGGTGCTCGCGATCCCACGGATCGTGCAACCCTTTTTCTGTTGTTACGTGGCTTGTAGTGCTCATATGAGTGCAAAATTACGAATAAGTCGAGAGCAATGCAAATTTGCAATTTACGGCTCACACAAAAATGAGCGCCCCGTCAGGAGCGCCCATTGTATAGTGGTGTGCACTGTCTATGTCAGAAAAGATAGGCGGCAGTCACAGTCCAGTAGCGGTTCTTGCCCTCGATGTCCGCTCCCGAGATGCTTATGCCGGGTACATTTTCCAATGCTTTTGTCAGTCCGAGACCATAACTTGCGGCGAGCTGAACTTTGCGGAATAGCTCAACGCCGAAGCCGAAATTCCAAGCCACATCGATCTCGTTGTTCTTGTAGGCTTTCTCGATATGTTTGCGGCTGGTGAGGAAAGCCACGCTCGGGCCGGTGGTGACGAACGGTGTTATCACGCGTGCTATGGCCGGCACTTCCAGCTTATATTTGAGGTTGAGGGGTATCTCAAAGTAGTCGCGGTCGTTTTTCACGATGTTGTTTGCTACCATGAATTGAGAATTGCGGCGCACATACATTGCCGATAGGTCAAATCCGAGGTTGATGATCGGCGCGGTGAATTCAATCATCACACCGCCAGTGAATCCCGCACGGTTGTCGCTGTCAAACAATTTGCTGTTGATGCTCAGACGGTCTACGTCGAGACCGGCTTTGATGCCGAAATGAAACTGAGCCTGAGCCGGGACAGCCGCCACAAGGGCCATCATGAAAGCCGCGCATGCGGCAAGAATGGTTTTTTTCATGTGATTTAATTTGAACAGTTACTTACTAACGGTTGCAAAGATAGCAAAAGTTGACTAATTTTGACGGAAATTTCACAACTTAGAGTCATTTACGATGAAACCTCTGGTAAGTATCATAATGGGTAGCACGAGTGACCTGCCCATCCTCAAAAAAGCAGCTGATTTCCTTGACGGAATGGATGTGCCGTTTGAAATGCATGCGCTGTCGGCTCACCGCACTCCGGCGGAAGTGGAGAAATTTGCAAGTGAAGCCAAGGATCGTGGCATACGTGTGATAATTGCCGCGGCAGGTATGGCGGCGGCTCTGCCCGGGGTCATCGCCGCGATGACTCCGCTGCCTGTGATCGGTGTGCCGGTGTCGTCGACTCTCGATGGCCGCGACGCACTGCTGTCGATCGTACAGATGCCTCCAGGCATACCTGTGGCCACTGTGGCTATCGATGGTGCGCTCAATGCTGCTGTGCTTGCTGTCCAGATCATGTCGCTGGCCGATAAGGATCTTGCCGAGCGTTATGAAAAATTCCGTCTTTCGCTCAGCGAGAAGATTGTCAAGGCCAACCGCGATCTCGCTGATGTGAAATATCGTATGAAAACCAACTGATGGGTGCTTTTGACTATCATCGTCGGCGCTCCTCGGAAGTGAGGATCGGCAACGTGGTTATCGGTGGCAGCAATCCGGTGTGCATTCAGTCGATGACAAATACTTCGACGATGGACACTGATGGCAGTGTGGCTCAGTGTGAGCGCATTGCAGCGGCTGGAGCCGACATAGTGCGCCTTACTGCACAAGGGGTGCGCGAAAGCGCCAATCTCGGCATTATACGTCAGGAATTGCGGCGCCGTGGCGTCGAGATTCCACTGGTCGCCGACATCCATTTCAATCCCAAGGCTGCTTTCGATGCCGCAACGCGTGTGGAGAAAGTGCGTATCAATCCCGGCAATTTTGTCGATCCCGGTCGTGTATTTAAAAAGATAGACTACACCGATGCGGAATATTCAGCCGAACTCGATAAAATCGATCGCGTTTTCGGTGAATTCCTTGACATATGCCGCGATAATGACACGGCAGTCCGTCTCGGGGTGAATCATGGGTCTCTTTCAGACCGCATCATGAGTCGCTATGGCGACACACCGGCCGGAATGGTGGAAAGCGTAATGGAGTTTTTGCGTGTGGCGCGCCGACGTAATTTCGACCGTATCGTGATCTCAATAAAGGCCAGCAATGTCGTGGTCATGGTCACAACCGTCAGACTGCTTGTAAAAGCCATGGACGCCGAAAACATGCAGTTTCCATTGCATCTCGGTGTCACAGAGGCCGGTGATGGTGAGGATGGGCGCGTGAAGAGCGCGGTGGGCATAGCCACTTTACTTGCCGAGGGTATCGGCGACACCATACGCGTGTCGCTCAGCGAAGCTCCGGAGGCGGAGGTGCCTGTGGCCAGGATAATCACATCATATATCAGTTCGCTTGCATCAGCACCTGAAGTTGAATGTGAGCCGTTCGATTTCCCTGATGCTACCGGCTCTCCTTTAGTGGTAGGCACTGATCGCGATGCCGCCTACGACTCTGATAGGTGTCCCGACATGTTTACCGACGACAGCCGGGTCGTCATGCTCGACACACGTGATGCTACATTGGATGGTATTGCCAAAGATGCCGTTGTGGTGTTGACATCCTGTCATCCTAATTTCATCGCCGATATCAGTGCCACTGTGGCTCGCTTGCGTCGGGCCGGTTTGAATAACCGCATTGTGGCTTGCGTGAGGTTTCGTGGCGTTGATGCAGAACGTGTCACCGTTCTCGCATCTGCACAACTTGGTGCACTGGTGATGAACAGACGTGTGGATGGAGTGATGATCGATGCCGATTCATTGACACCGTCGCAGCAGGCGTCGCTCGCATTCGGCATTCTTCAGGCCGCGCGTCAACGGATCACTAAGACTGAATATATCGCATGTCCTGGATGTGGACGCACATTGTTTGATCTGCAGCAGACACTAAAACGCGTCAAAGAGGCAACCTCCGATCTCAAGGGGCTGAAAATCGGAGTGATGGGCTGTATAGTCAATGGTCCTGGAGAAATGGCCGATGCCGATTACGGTTATGTCGGTGCGGCTGCTGGGCATGTGAGTCTGTATCGTGGCAAGGAATGCGTGCTGAAAAACATTCCGCAGGATCAGGCTATCGACGCATTGCGTGATTTGCTGAAGTCAGATGGTTATGCCGTATGACGGCCACGGTAGATGATACGAAGATGATGCGGCGCGCGTTGCAGCTTGCACGCAACGGTGAGCTGCACGCATCGCCCAACCCAATGGTGGGTGCCGTGATAGCCTCGCCGGACGGACGCGTGATAGGAGTGGGGTGGCATCGCCGCTGTGGCGGGGGGCACGCCGAGGTCAATGCTGTAGCTTCGGTAACGGATTGCGACCGTCATCTGCTGCCATGCTCCACAATGTATGTCACACTCGAGCCATGTAGCCACTATGGCAAGACACCGCCTTGTGCAAAATTGATCATCGACACGGGCATCCCGCGTGTGGTGGTCGCTACTCTCGATCCGTTTGACAAGGTCAGCGGACGTGGAGTTGCCATGTTGCGTGAGGCGGGTGTGGATGTCAGTGTTGGACTGCTTGGAGATGAAGCTCGTAAGCTCAACAGCCGTTTCATGACAGCACATACATTTCATCGCCCCTATGTCACCCTCAAGTGGGCGCAGAGTGCCGATGGCTTTATTGATGGCCGCGACTGTCATTCTGACCCACCTGCGGCTTTGTCGACACCATTGACACGTGCTTGCGTCCATAGGCTACGTGCCACTCACGATGCAATCGTAGTCGGGAGCGGCACATTTTTGTCCGATAGACCGGCGCTTACGGTGCGCCACTATGCCGGACACTCGCCGAAGCGCATGTTGCTCGATCGCCGTTGCCGGTGTGGTAATCACGAAGGGTGGGAGATATGTGATGATCCTACCCTCGATCGGTTTCTTTGCCGTCTATATCGGCAGAATGTGACCTCCCTGCTTGTCGAAGGGGGCAGGCAGTTGCTCGAAGCATTCATTGCATCAGGCCTTTGGGATGAGATACGTGTTGAGACAAATCCACGAATATTTCTTGCCGGTAAACCGGTTGCAACACCGGCTCCTGCAATGTCGATCCTGCAGCAACACAGTGAAATGATTGATGGGAATATAATCACAATATATAGAAAATAGTCATACTTACAAACATAAACCACTTACACAGATCAGAAATGAAAAAAATACTTATTCTTACCTCCGCGGCCATGGTCGCTTGCGGTCTTATGGCACATGCCGAGCGGCAGTCAAAGGCCAATCAAGGCGATGTGATACTCCACGCATGGTCATGGTCGTTCGACACGATTGCCAATAATATGCGCGATATTGCCGAGGCTGGTTACACATATGTACAGACATCACCGGCCAACACCTGCTATGTCGGTGACAACGGAGGTATGGCTCTTTTTAGTAAAGAGGGCGACGAGCGTCAAGGCAAATGGTATTACTATTATCAGCCTACTGATTGGAAAATAGGCAACTACATGCTTGGTTCGCGTGATCAGTTCAAGGCTATGGCCGACAGTGCGATGAAATATGGAGTGAAGGTGATCGTCGATGTGCTTCCCAATCACACGGCGATTGATCACAATGCAGTGCTTCCCGACCTCGACAGAGCCGTAGGTGGACATGCAAACCTCTATCACGCTAACGGTTTCACGCCCATCACCGATTACAACGACCGTCTGCAGTGTACCACAGGCGAGATGGGCGGACTACCCGATGTCAACACCGAGAATCCGGATTTCCAGTACTATTACATGCAGTATGTCAACGATCTTGTGAATCTTGGCGCGCGTGGTTTCCGCTACGACACTGCAAAGCATATAGGATTGCCGTCCGACCCTCTCGATCCCAAAGCCCGACGCAACAATTTTTGGGATGTAGCTACAGGCCGCGAGGCGGTGAAAGGGCTGTCGCTCCTCATGCCCGACAGTCTGTTCATCTATGGCGAGGTGCTTCAGGACAAGAATACGAAGGAAACAGAATATGCAGGTTATATGGATCTTACCGCCAGTTCCTATGGACACGCGTTGCGTACAGCTCTCGAGGCCGGTGATGCCACAGCCTCCGATCTGATTGACTGGCATCATCCCGCCGATCCTTCACAACTTGTGACATGGGTAGAGTCGCACGACACATACTGCAATGCACACGAGAGCGCCTCAATACCCGACGAACTGATACGCCAGGGCTGGGTTGTGCTCGCGTCGCGAGCTGCTGGCACTCCACTGTTTTTCAGCCGACCGGCCGGAAGCACACGTGAGAATTATTGGGGTAATAACCTCATCGGTGCTCGTGGAAATGACGAGTTCCGTCATCCCGAAGTCGTAGCCGCCAATAAATTCCGTAAAGATATGGCCGGACAGCCCGAAAGCATCTCATGGACAGAAAATGGTGCTGTAGTTGCCGTAGCACGCGGTGACAAAGGTGTGGCTTTGGCCAATATATCGTCACGTACCGAAAAAATAAATATTGCAACCACGCTCCCTGACGGTACATATACCGACGCCGTGCACGCCTGTGTGTTTAAAGTAAACAAGGGCAAACTTACCGGCAAGCTCGCTCCTTACAGCTCGGCTATCATCACCCGCTGATTTTTTGTTTGGATAAACACGGGATAATTGCTATATTTGCAACATGATTCGCCTGACGGAACACATAGCTTATCTGCTGACCTGTCACGATTGTGTCATCGTGCCGGGTTGGGGTGCGTTCATAGCGCAGCGCACATCGGCTGCCTATGATTCCGTCACAGGCGTCTTCACCCCTCCGTGCCGCAGCATAACGTTTAACGCTTCGATCACCGACACCGACGGCCTGCTGGCAAGCAGTGTGAGCCGGCGTGAGCGCATTCCCTACGCCAAAGCTGTTGAATCTGTTGCGACGGAAGTTGCTGCGTTGCGCCATCAGCTAAGCAACGACGGAGAACTTGTTATTCCGCGGGTTGGCATATTCCGTAGTTCAGATGGCGACGCCACACCGTTGTTCGAGCCGATGACCGATAATGTGGCCAACATACCGTATGTAGCCCTGCCTGCCGTATCATCGTCATCGGTTGATTCAGCAAAAGCGATAGCGGAAATCGAGCCTGTAAAGAAATTCACCGGCTATGAGACAAAGAAGACGCGTAGACGTCGCTTCCCGGCGTTTGCGCGCATAGCAGCTGCATTCGCTCTGTTGCTTGGCGCCGGATATGCAGTCACTGCTCCTGAGCCGGAGGGCGACCACACTGATTATGCCTCAATGACAGCTATCCCATCTTCGGCACGTCCGTCAGAGTTGCTGACCGATGATGTGCAGGCGGCGACCGAGCTGTTCATTTCACAGCCTGTCGATTCCGATGCATCTGTTGTTGTCATGCCCGAAAAGGTTGTCGCCGGCCACCATCGAGTCGAGTCACGACCTTCATCAACGTCAGCTCCCCGCTATTGTCTTGTGGTGGCTTCGTTGCCGTCAAAGGCATTGGCTGAAAAATTTATAGCATCGAAAGGAGACATGTCTCTGAGAATTCTCGAAAGTGACGGACGTTTCCGCGTATATGCAGCCGGCGGCAGCACATTTGCCGATGCCGCGAGCTATAAATCCAAGATTTCGGCACGTTATCCCGAGGCATGGGTGTGTCGTCGTTGAACTGGCTTGCGCCGCACCGATGCAGTCATACAATCAAAAAACTTCGTACATATGAAAGACTTTCATCAAATGCTCATTGAGCGTCACTCCATACGCCGTTACACCGATCAGCCGGTTGATGCCGAGCAAGTAAAGCTCATTCTTGAGGCGGCTTTGCTCGCACCTTGTTCCAAAAGCAGCCGTGCCTGGCAATTTGTTGTTGTCGAGGATAAGGATACATTGCTTCGCCTTGCCGATAGCAAACCGGGTGGTACTGTTCCGGTGAAAAACTGTGTACTCGCGGTGGTGGTGCTTATGGATCCGATCAAATCCGAGGCATGGATTGAGGATGGGTCAGTTGCAGCAAGCTACATGCAGCTTCAGGCTGCGGCACTTGGCCTCGGATCGTGCTGGGTGGAGATACGTGGTCGCATGCATGCCGACGGCACACCGTCGGAAGATTATGTCCGTGAAGTTCTCGGAGTGCCCGATTCACTCAATCCGATGTGCATCGTCACATTTGGTCATCCCGATGAGATTAGACGTCCCGTCGATCCTGAAAAACTCCTGTGGGAAAAAGTCCATGTGGGCAAATTTCGTCAGGATGATGCCGCTGAATAAGACATTACGTATAGTTGTCATAGGTGCGGGTGGAGTGGCTTCGGCGCTCGCACCCGCACTTGACGCTCTTGATGGGGTGGAGGTAGTGCAGATTTTCAGCCGATCCCTTGATCGGGCCATCTCTCTTGCAACTCGCTTGGCCAATGCTCAGGCCATAGATAGTCTGTCGGATACCGCCGCTGCTGATCTTTATCTGATAGCGGTTAAAGACGATGCTATAGCCGACGTTGTGTCGGCGTTGCCCCCTGTGGATCAGGAGTCTGTCGTCGCGCACACATCAGGTTCGGTTGGAATCGATGTGCTGTCGATATCGGGATGTCGCACAGGAGTGTTTTATCCTTTGCAGACATTTAGTCCGGGACGTGAGGTTAAAGTCGGGTCAATACCGTTTTTTATCGAAGGGTGCGATGCGGTGACAACCGGTTTTCTCAAGCAACTCGCCTTCCGCATGTCCGGACGGGTGTATGATGCCGATGGCGACACCCGCAGGCTCATGCACGTGGCTGCTGTGTTTGCATGTAACTTCACCAACCATCTGTGGGCCATAGCCGCAGATTTGTTGGCCGTACGTGGCATTCCGTTCGACGTTCTTTCTCCATTGCTCGAAGAAACGCTCCACAAAGCGTTCACAGCATCTCCTTCCGAGGGTCAGACAGGCCCGGCACGACGTGGTGACACCCGGGTGATGGATGCCCACCGAAAAATGCTTGACGACTGTCAGGCTCGTATTTACGACTTGATTTCGCAATCAATAATGCAACGCTATGATACCTTACGATCTGACAAAGATACGTGCGGCGGTGTTTGATGTTGACGGAGTGCTGTCACCGTCCACAGTGCCTATGAACGATGCCGGTGTGCCTATGCGCATGGTTAATATAAAAGATGGATATGCCATGCAGCTTGCGGCTAAAAAAGGATTGAAAATGGCCATTATCACAGGCGCTGACACACCTTCAATCGCCGTGCGCTACAACGCTCTCGGCATAAAAGACGTGTATCTGAAAGCGGCCGACAAGCTTCCTCTGCTCGACCGGTGGATGGATGCCAACGGACTGTTGCCCGAGGAGGTGGCGTATGTCGGAGACGATATACCCGACATTCCCGCGCTTCGTCGTGTGGGTTTGTCGATCGCTCCTGCTGATGCTGCCGTCGACGTGCGGCGCATAGTGTCTTATATTTCTCCGGTCGACGGTGGGCATGGTGTGGCACGCGAATTGCTCGAGCAGGTGCTACGGGCTAAGGGGTTGTGGATGACGCATGCCGATGCATTTGGTTGGTAAGAGACTCGCCTGAATGATTGTATGATTATGAACTTTCTTGAAAATCTCAACGGCTATAAGGTTTCGCTTGCAAGTGCATCCCCTCGCCGTCGCGAGCTTATGCAGCTGCTTTGCATTCCTTTCGAAGTGGCTGATCCGATAGATATTGACGAGATTTATCCCGCAGGTCTCGATGCCCGCTCCGTCCCTGAGTATCTTTCCCGATTGAAAGCCGAGGCCTATCGTAAGGTGATGGGGGTGTCAGATCTGTTCATAACGGCCGATACCGTAGTGATTGTCGACGATCAGGTGATCGGAAAGCCCTGTGATGAAAATGACGCTTGCCGTATGCTTGAAAAATTGTCCGGGAGAAAACACACGGTTGTGACTGGAGTGACGTTGTGTACGCTTGGTAAGATGGCAAGTTTCAGCGTGTGCACCGATGTGGATTTTGCACCTTTGTCTGACGACGAGATCCGTTTCTATGTCGATCGCTTCAGACCGCTTGACAAGGCCGGGGCATATGGCATTCAGGAATGGATCGGCGCTGTTGGCATAAGTGGCGTCGAAGGTAGTTTCTACAATGTCATGGGATTGCCTGTCCACCGTTTATGGACTGCTCTGCGCGCATTCACCGTGTAGTGACGAAGTTACACATCAATTGATACAAATTGCAGCGGGCGACCCATTTTTGAGTCGCCCGCCTTAGCTGTTACAGGATTTAGAATTTGTCGCTTATTCTGCGGCAGGAGCCAGTTTCACAGTGAAATGGCGCATCAGCTCGCTTTCCCAAACGATCTTCACACCGCGTGTGATTTCGTTGCGGCGGTCAAATACGTTTTTGAGGGCAACTGCGATTACTCGCATGTGATTGTCCGTGTACACACGGCGAGGAATAGCCAGACGGAGCAGGTCGAGGCCACCGAAGCGGTTTTCTCGTGTCACGGGATCACGGTCGGCAAGGATATAACCGATCTCGCATCCGCGGATACCGGCCTCACGGTAAAGTTCCACCGTCAATGTCTGGGCAGGGAACTCTTCTTTGGGAACGTTGGTAAGGATCTTGCCGGCATCGATGAAGATCGCATGGCCACCTGCGGGACGCTGGTAGGGAATGCCGTACTCATCGAGCAGTGAGGCAAGGAACTGCACTTGGTGGATGCGGGTGTGGAGGTTGTCAAACTCTGTGTTTTCGTCAAGACCTACGGCAAGGGCTTCCATGTCGCGGCCATTCATACCACCGTATGTGAGGTAGCCCTCAAACGGTATAACGAAGCGCTTCGCACCTTCATACCAGTCTTCCCAGCGTGTGGCGATGAAACCGCCCATATTGACGATGCCGTCTTTCTTGGCCGACATGGTCATCGCATCGGCAAGCGCGAACATCTCGAGTGTGATCTCCTTGATGGTGCGGTCTGCATAGCCTTCCTCGCGTGTCTTGATGAAGTATGCGTTTTCAGCAAAACGTGCTGAGTCAAACACCACTCGTTTGCCATACTTGTCGGCCACTCGGCGGACGTCGCGCAGATTCTGCATCGACACGGGCTGGCCACCGGCGGTGTTGTTTGTGATAGTTACGATGATAAACGGAATCTTGTCGGCATGTTCTTCAAGAGCTTTCTCAAGTTTCTTGACATCAACATTGCCCTTGAAAGGAACTTCGAGCTGAGTGTCTTTAGCTTCGTCGACAGTGCAGTCGAGAGCTGTGGCCTTGCGGCTTTCGATGTGACCCTTGGTTGTGTCGAAATGCGAGTTGCCGGGAACGATGTCACCAGCCTTCACCAGATGGCTGAAAAGCACGTTTTCTGCGGCACGACCCTGATGGGTGGGCACTACAAACTCAAATCCTGTGATGCGTGTGATGGTGTCGCGCAGGGTGAAGAACGAACGCGCGCCTGCGTAGCTTTCATCACCCATCATGACAGCAGCCCACTGGCGGTCGCTCATTGCGCCTGTGCCGGAGTCGGTGATGCAGTCGATATAGACCTGATCAGCTTTGAGCTGAAACACATTGTAGTGAGCTTCCTTGAGCCACTGCTCGCGCTCCTCACGGGTGCTCTTGCGGATAGGCTCTACCATCTTGATTTTCCAAGATTCTGCGAAAGGTAATTCCATGGATATGAAAATTATATTAGATTTTATTTGGTTAAATCGATGCCCGAAGTTAGTAATTTTCAGCCAAACCACAAAAATTAGTGACTGTTTAAACTAAATTTATGTGATTTTGCGATATTTTACGAAATGGTTTTTGATCGATGAAAAAAAGAGCCATAGAGCTAAATCGCTGGCAACGTGTGCTGAAGCAAATCTGAAAAATGCTCAATCTCAGCTCTGAGATCCACGGCCAAAACCACCACAAAACACAAAATCCCGGCTTGCGGAATGTTCCGCGCCGGGATTTTTGCAGCGATATCACTCAGTGACCTATCACTTGCTGCCAAGAGAGTCGCTGACGGTCAGACGCAGACGGCCTTTGGCGCGACGGCGAGCCAGCACTTTGCGGCCGTCGGGGGTTGACATGCGGGCGCGGAATCCGTGCTTGTTCACTCTCTTGCGGTTTGAGGGTTGGAATGTTCTTTTCATTGCCGTAGTATGATTGTTTGTTGATTTATCTGCGGTTTTCGGAGCGCAAATTTAATCATTCTTTTTAACATGGCAAACACTATCCACACATTTTCCCGCTTTTTTCGGGCTTTGGACATGAAGAGTATACATAAGCCCGTTTTTTTTGTTAATTTTGTGGCTTAGAATAACCCCCATATCAACCTATGCAGGAAAAAATCATTATCCTCGATTTCGGATCGCAGACCACACAGCTCATCGGTAGGCGCGTGCGCGAGCTGAACATGTATTGTGAGATCGTCCCCTACAACAAATTCCCCAAGGACGATCCATCCGTTATCGGCGTCATTCTATCCGGATCACCATTCTCGGTCTACGACGAGAAAGCGTTTAAGACCGACTTGTCAGAAATACGCGGTCGCCTCCCGCTGCTGGGCATATGCTATGGTGCCCAATATATGAGTTATACAAATGGTGGCACAGTCGAGCCTGCCGGATCGCGGGAATACGGCCGTGCGAAACTCGAGAAGATCGATCATACCGATCCGCTCATGGCCGGTATCGCCGACGGTTCGCAGGTGTGGATGAGCCATGGCGACACCATCACCTCGCTACCCGAAGGGTTCAATGTCATTGCTTCCACCGACAAAGTGCGCATCGCTGCCTATCGCGCGGCTGACGAGAAGTTGTGGGGAGTGCAGTTCCATCCCGAAGTGTTCCACAGCGAGTGTGGCACACAGCTATTGCGCAACTTCGTCGTCGATATATGCGGAGGCAAACAGGATTGGAGCGCCGCATCATTTATCGAAACCACAGTGGCTCAGCTCAAGCAGCAGCTTGGCGACGACAAAGTGGTGCTCGGTCTCAGCGGCGGTGTCGACTCATCTGTTGCCGCCGTGCTCCTCAACAAAGCCATCGGCCGAAATCTCACCTGCATCTTCGTTGATCATGGCATGCTTCGCAAAAACGAATTCCGCGATGTGCTCCGCGACTATGAATGCTTGGGACTCAATGTGATCGGAGTCGATGCATCGGCCGAATTCTTTAAAGAACTTGAGGGCGTGACCGACCCCGAACGCAAGCGCAAGATCATCGGCAAAGGATTCATTGATGTGTTTGACAGAGAAGCCCATAAAATTCACGATGTAAAATGGCTTGCCCAAGGCACAATATATCCCGACTGCATCGAATCGCTCTCTATCACCGGCATGGTTATCAAAAGTCACCACAATGTCGGCGGACTTCCCGAGAAAATGAATCTGAAGCTTTGCGAGCCCTTGCGTCTGTTGTTTAAAGACGAAGTGCGGGCCGTCGGACGCGAGCTCGGCATGCCCGAACACCTCATCAAGCGCCATCCATTCCCCGGCCCGGGACTTGCCGTGCGCATCCTTGGTGACATCACTCCCGAGAAAGTACGCATCCTTCAGGATGCCGACGACATTTTCATCAGTGGGCTCCGCGAGTGGGGGCTCTACGACAAAGTGTGGCAGGCAGGCGTAATTCTTCTGCCGGTTCAGAGTGTCGGAGTGATGGGCGATGAACGCACATACGAACGCGCCGTCGCTCTTAGAGCCGTGACATCAACCGATGCCATGACCGCCGACTGGGCGCACCTTCCCTACGAGTTCCTCGCAAAAGTGTCAAACGACATCATCAACAGGGTGCGTGGAGTCAATCGCGTCTGCTACGACATCTCCTCTAAACCACCGTCCACAATCGAGTGGGAGTAAATGAGCGCTCTGTAAATCACACTTTTAGTCCTATTTGCTTGCAGGTAGGGCTTTTTTAATGTGATTAGGATCGAAATTTTTATGTAGTAAAACAAACGATCCGGTGCGAATTCGATATTTAGAAACTTTTAAATTTATTTATCGCAGGATTTGAGAATGATTGTCATTTGGATTTTTAATCA
>CANOUR010000011.1 GCA_947570265.1 uncultured Bacteroidales bacterium
GAGGGAGGCTGCGGCGTATGTCGCGGACGGTGGGGAGCATGACTATTCCTTTTGCTTTTGCCGCGAAGATAGGGAGGGTTTGGTGCGTTGAGCCGATATGGTGCGCGATTTCTTAGAAACTCTTATTATATTTGTACCATGAATAAAAACTTCAAGGACATCGGGGAGTTGCTGTGTATGCGGCGTAAAAGCAAGGGACTTACCCAAGATGAGGTAGGTGCCATGATTGGTGTGCAGAAAGCAATGGTATCAAAAGTTGAAAACGGGTTGTGTATTAATTTTAACACAATCCATCGAATTGCTGATGCTCTGGGGGTGGAACCTGTCGTAGAACTGAAACCGAAGAAAAAAGCAGGCAAAAATGTCATCGACTATATCATGACGGTGATAATCGAATTTTCAAAAAAGCACGATCTTACAATCCGTGAGGCAAGCAATTACCTTAATCGCTTCAAGGGAATTGATTTTCTGACCGAGTTTTATGACGTGGAACATACACTGTCGTTCAATGACTGTGTTGATGACCTGACGGTTGTCTGCCGCAACAACGGAGGGGCTATAATATGATACTGTATCATGGTTCAAACACTGTAATAGATAGGATTGACCTCGAAAAGTGTCGTCCTTACAAAGATTTCGGAAAAGGATTTTATCTTACCGATTTACGGCATCAGGCTGAAAGGATGGGAGCAACTTTTAAAGGAACTTACATTCTCACAAGTAACATCGCAATATTTTTTCCATACGGAGGCAGCGATCAATATGCTGAAAAAGTTATGAAAGACAGGAACGCACGTTATTTATTTGAGGGCATATCTGCCGATGTAGTCCGCTATCTTGTGGAACGTGCAGGAATGGAATTGACGGAAGCGATTTCAACTTTCCACAATTCAGAGACATTTTCCAAATTGGAGGACTTTTCTACAGGACTGTATATTGAAAGTCCGGCATATGTCTATGACCTGTTGCAGTCGGAACTGAAAAATGGCCGTCTTGTGCCATAACTGGTGTTTCTCGGGTAAAAAACTTTGCATCAAAGCTACATTCATGCGTTCCACTTGGGGTTGTAGCAGAATTCAAATCTTAGAAACTGTTTAAAATATCTTGTCTTTGAGAGTCTTGTCAATGTATTTTGAATCATGATTCGGTCATTTAGGAACCCCTAAACTCCTTCATCTTGATGAAAAATCCAAATGACAATCCTTCTCAAATCCTGCGATAAATAAATTTAAACAATTTCTTAGAAACTGATTCGATGGGAAAACGATTTGCATTAGATCACGCGACGATAGGGCGGCTGCGGTCGGAGGTGGAACGCATGGTTGATTTCACTCCGGCGTCGCCACACGATTTCACCCGCTTGTCGGAGATTGTGACGACTCACGGCTGCGGCTATGTGAGCGCCACGACGTTGAAACGTATATGGGGGTATATAACAGATGCGGGCGATGATTACCATCCGAGTGCCTATTCCGTAAGGGCGCTTTGCAATCTGCTTGGATACAGAGATATAGCGGAATTTGAAAACTCTGACGGCACGATACAGTCGAAGGAATACTCTGGAGATTTCGTGGCCAGTGAGAATATTCCCCTCAATGCAACGGTGGAGCTGAGGTGGATGCCCAACCGCCGCTGCTCGCTGCTGAATATGGGTGGGAATCGATTCAGGGTGCTGTCGCAAGAAAACTCGCATCTGCAGGCAGAGGATATTGTGGAGTGCAGCTGCTTCACGCAGGATGCTCCGGCGTATTTCACCCGTGTGTATCGCGCGGGGATGCCAACGGTGTCGTATGTGGCGGGGTCGGCAAATGGCTCGCGATATACGATAGAACCACCACTTTAGATTAATTCAATACACCGTGATGCCGGAGTTGCGCAGGTGTTGGTTGAGTCCGTCGTTCTCGTTGATCGCCCGTGCCGCCTGTTGCCACATGGCTGTAGACAAGCGCATGACCTCATCTTTGTGTGCGCCTTCGCTGACAAGATCGGTTTTGAGCTGCTCCACGATGCCGTTGACCTCAAACCAGCGTTTATCACGCTGATCAATGGCCCGGGATGACTGATCGTCGAATGGTATCGATCCGTAGCGGGCGATAACTTCGTGTGCTTTATCCATATATCTGCTGAAGATGTGGCTATAGGGGCTGTCGCCGGGGTCGATCAATGACGGTTTGGGCAGCTCAGCGCTGCCGGATGGCTGAGACGCTGATGGCTGTGACGGGAATGGTGACGGGGAAGCGACCTGATGCTCAGTGTGACTATCGATTGTGTGCTCTTCACCGGCCGGCTCAGGTTGTTGCGCTTCAGCATGGTCAATACGGCCGTCAATTTCCGAGGATGGGGGCGTGTGATTTTTTTGTCCGTAGGGAGCATAGATGATTGCTGCAGCCGCGACAGCTACAGCAGCGATAACACCGATGGACACGAACCAGAACGCCGGAGAGGCTTGACGGGCACGTCTACGCCCAAGAATGGCGTGCAGTTCGGCCATGGATGGTCGGCGAGAGGGATCTGTCTGTAGACATGACCGGCGAATGGCGGCGAATGAGCGTCCGGGCAAGAGCGTCTGCAATATCTTGCCAAAGGCGTAGACGTCGGCCCGCGAATCGGCGGCGGCGGGAGCCTGCTGCTCGGGTGCACCATATCGCTCAGTGCCCTGCGATTGCTTGCATACAACAGAATCATCGCTGTCGCCCAGGCCGCAATCGATGATCTTAGGCTCGTGGGTGTGGGTGGAGACGAGGATGTTGTCGGGCTTGAGGTCGCGATGGGACAATCCCAATGAATGGATATGGCGCAGGGCATCGGCCAACTTTACGGCAATGGATATGCGCTCTTTGCGTGTGGGCTGATATTGTTTGAGAAATGTGTCGAGTGGAAGACCGTCGACATACTCCATCACTATGATGGGCCCGACCTGAGGATGATCTTCGAAACCATATGTGGCGGCAACGGAAGGATGATTGATGCGCAGGCCGAGCGAATATTCCTTGCGCAGTCGGGTCAGCTCGGCGATGTTGGCGCGCAGATGGTCAGGAAGACCTTTCAGCACTAAACGACGCCCTTCACGGACGGTGAGCCAAAGATTATTGCGGGAGCGCGAGGCAAACTCCTCGATGCATTGCGGTGCGGAAGATTGCTCTGCCGGGATCATGAAAGAGTTGCAGTTGCTGTCGGTAATGGCCATGTAAAAAAACACTCTAAGGAAAGCGCCCGGCGGATGGCCGGGCGCTCTGTTAGACGGGTGAGTGTCCGTGAGATTACTTCACGAGCACTTTGGTGACTGTGTTGCCCTGACGGCGGATGTAGATGCCGGCAGAGGGATTTTCGACGCGCACGCCCTGGAGGTTGTAGTATTCAACGGGGGCGTCGGCATCGGCTGATTCGATAGCATCGACAGCTGATTCGAACTCGTAGGATACGATGATCTTGTTGGCCTTTGAAGTGGCGCTCCAGTCGAATGTGACTGAGGTGGCGTCGCCGACCCACTTGGTGGGCTTGCCGGCGGTGAGAGTGCCGGTGCTTGCAGTGCCATTGATGTTGTCGTCGTAAGATACGATGAACTCGATGCCTGTGATTTTGGCACCAGCGGCAGCGATGGTCATCGATGTGCCGGAGTACATGCGCAGCTCGGGAGTGCCCTTGTAGAGGTAGAGGCGCGGATCTTTGCTCTTGCCTGCGAGGTCGGCGGGCATGTAGAAGCTGAGGTTGACAGGGCCGTCGGTAAAGACTACATCGGTGATGTTGACAGCATTGTCAGCACCTTCGCCGGGCATTGCCTGAGCGGGGCTGAGAGATGCGGGAGCGTTGAAGTCGAATGTGGCGGTGCCACCGGCGGGGCCGACAGGCTCATCGTTCTCGATGATCACGGGATAGATCTGCACTGTGCCGTTGTTGATGCCGACAAAACCATAGACGGTGGCCGACTCGGTCACGGGGACAGAGATAGTGGAGCTGTAGCGGTTGCGCAGTGTGATCTGTGAAGCGCCGTCGGATGCGATGAAGTTGAGGCCGGCCTCATCAGAAGCGTCGGCAGTGATGCTCACGCCTTCGAGACGCACGTAGCGTGCGGCATCGGCGGTGGTGATCGAGCTGATCTCGACAGCCTCGGCAACAACGGCTGCGCCGGCTGTGGCTGCGCCGAAAGTAGAGGCTACGGGCACGAACTCGGGCATGCCGTTGAATTCTTCGTACTTGCCGGTGACAGGAGCGGGAATCAGGTCACCGTTGGTGTAGGTCTGACCGAGCTCGCCGTAGACGAGAGCCCATGCGCCACCCTGTGTTACCCACAGGTCTTTGCCATTCTGATAGACAGCGGTGAGAGCTGCGTCGAGCGGAGTGTCGACGGCGGGTTTAGCCTCGAGCCATTTTGCAAGAGCGCCTTCACCCACGGGAGGATTGACGGGAGAGTCGCCTTCGGTGAGCCAAGTGACGTCGATGCCATTGAGGTAGAGAGCTCCGCTTGTAGAACGGAAAGCGATATATTCGTATCCGGCAGGGATTTCGAGTGTGCTCACATTGTTTGTGGCCTCGCTGAATTTGATCTGACCCAGTTCGGTGCCGCATTTGGCCTCGTCCTGAAGGTCGGTATAAGAGGTGTAGGCTGTGTGTGAGCCGTAGACTGCAAGCACGCGTGCAGCGTTGGTGTTGGCGTTCCAATCAACCTTCACGCTCTTGACGGTGCCGCCGGTCTTGGTAGCCACGATGCCTGCCTGCTTGGCTGCTTCGCCGGCTGTCCAGCGCAACTGGATGACGTTTTTCTCCTTGTCGGTGCCTACCTCGGGGTTGGTCATGAGGTTGGCCTCGTATACGGCGCCAGAAGCCAAAGCGGCGCTGGTTTTGGTCTCGTAGCTCGAGCCTTCGCCAGTGGGTACGCCGAATGATGCGGGAAGAATCTGGTCAGTGACCTCTTTCTTGTCGGGGTCGACCGGAGGTGTGACAGGGCCGCTGCCTTCAGACTTGTAGGTGACGGTCATTTTGTTGATCTTGGAAGTGGCCGTCCAGTCGAATGTGACGCTCTGTGCCTCGCCTGCCCATGTGGTGGGCTTGCCGGTGGTGATAGCGCCGGTGCTCGGTGTGGCGTTGATATTGTCGTCGAATGACACATCGAAAGTTATGCCTGTGATCACGCCCTGAGGCACGGCCACGGTCATGGAAGTCTCTTTGTAGAGACGGAGCTCGGTGTTGCCTTTATAGAGGTAGAGACGGGTGTCGGTCTTGCCTGCGGGCACGTTGAAGCTGACGTTGACATCGCCGGATGTGAATGTGACAGATGACACGTTGACAGCTGCGTCAGCGCCCTCGCCGGGGGTCTGCTGCGTGGGGTTGAGAGCGGCAGGCGCGGTGAAGTCGAATGTGGCGGTGGTGCCGTCGGCAGGAGGTGTGACAGGACCCTGCGCTTCTTTCACAGTGAGTGTGTAGGATGCGGTTCCGACCTCGTATGTGGCGGTAGCCTCGGCCTTAGCAGTGATGACTGCCTGACCAGCGGCCACGAGGGTGACGGCGCCGGTTGCAGCGTCGACAGTAGCCACGGCTGTGTTGCCAGATGAGTAGACAACGGCTGCGTCGGTGGCTTTTGTGAGAACGGGAGCGGTGAATTGCTCACCGATGGTGGCAGTGGCAGTGGCGGCACTGAAAGCCAGTGCGGCAGGCTGAAGGACTACGGGAGCTTCTTCCCATTCGATGTCGATGCGGTCGATTGTGACCTTGCCGCTGACGGGACGAATGCCGATGTAAGGCCAGTTGCCCGTGAGGGTGACGGTGGTCGCTCCGTTGACAGCATTGGCCATGCGGGCGTTGCCGATGACTGTTCGTTCGCCGGTATAGAGCTGTGAGGGAGATGCGTATGCCTTGTCAGAGCCATAGATGTCGACCTGTCCTTTGGTGGCCGATGCATTCCAATAGATTGTGACCTTGCGGGCTATGCCTGTGGAAGTGGTGTTGACCACACCGCTCATGTCGTTGCCGGCGGCGAAGAGCATGGCGGGAGCGGCCGAGGCATTCGCGCTGTTGGCATTGCGCAGGATGGCGTTATAGGCAGTGCCGGTTGTGCCGGCGGCTGTGTAGGCCTTGAACTGAGCGCCTTTGCCGGCTGTGATGCCGAAGAGAGCGCAGGAGATGTCGTCGGCACCTTCAGCGACGCCGGGAAGGTCGGGTGTGCCGGGATCGACCGGAGGTTCGACGGGCGATGACGACGGAGTGTAGTAGAAATTGAGTCCGCTGACCGCAACAACACCGTTGGAGCTTGCCGATGTGCAGACAAATTCCACTTTGTAGAACTTGTTGGCTGCGGGCTGAGCGATGGTGAAGTTGTTTTCACCTGTGGCAGGAGCGTCGAGCGCGACTGCGGTAGCGTTGGTGAACTGGTCGTCGTCAGCGACATAGAGTGTTATCGAGCTGACGTTGGCAGTGTTGATGGAGTAGATGTCGAGGGTCACCTTTTCGATGGCCTTGTCGATTGCCTTGGCTGTGATGATCTCGCCAGTGCTGTCGTAGTTTTTACGGCCGCACTTGATGGACGATGGATTTGTCCAGCCGTTTTTGTTGTTGTTGAAGTTGACGAGGGTCCAGTTGCCGTCTTTCGACGTCAGGGTCTCGGTGTAAGCCGAGTTTCCGTCCCAGTTGTCAGCTCCAAGCAGAAGAGATGCCGCGAGCTCCTGTTCGGCCGCCCGCAACCCCAGCACGCCCATAAGGCATAAGAGGGTGAGTAAGACTTTCTTCATGTCGGTTAAAGAATTAGAATTGAACAAGTGATAATCTCTTGCAAAGGTAGTGATAATTAATTTAATGGCAATGGATGCGGCGGCTGTTGTATAGCATCGGAGGGAATATTTGTCATTTGAGAGTGTATCTGAAATGACATGAAAACTTTGGATGCAGCACAGATTATCTTTCATGTGTCATTGCGCGTTTTGCGGAATGTTTTGTATCTTTGCATGTTAAGTGAGAACCCAATTTAATCAAACATCATCTATAATGGTGAGTATCATGGTTTTGAATATCCTCTTCAACCGTGATCAAACCTGCCGATCATTATTGAAATGAAGCATCTGTTGCTTTCTTCATTGTGTCTGCTCGCGGCGCTGGTCAGTGTGGCCGGAACCGCAACGGGTGTGCGCATCGAGAAAAACATCACTGAGCCGGGCACGCTCGACCGGGAAGTGGGCGCCGAGACCGGTGCGACCGGGCTTGTGGTCACAGGGGTGATCAATGTGCTTGATCTCGATTTCATATCATCGGCGATGAGATCGCTCGACAATCTCGACCTTTCGGGCGCCCGCATCGAGCCATGGGAGGGGACGCGTCATCTCACACCGAGATCGACATTTGCCGCCGACGAGCTGCCGCCACTTTCACTGGCGGGGTGCACGGCACGGACAATCGCGCTGCCAACGACACTCGCCGTGATCGGGGAAGGAGCGCTTGCCGGGGCGGCGATGGAGAGCCTGGAGATACCCGGCACGGTGACCCATATAGGGGACGGCGCGTTTGCCGGTGCACCGAACCTGCGCCAGCTGACAGTGCCGGCAACGGTGGCGACAGCAGGCATGGGAGTGTGCCGCGGATGCCCAGCACTGACCGTGATCAACTATGAAGCCAGGGCGGTGCCTGACTATGCGTTCGCCGAGTGCGCGTCGCTGCGCGAAGTGAACTTCGGACGCGCCATCACTTCGGTGGGTAAAAGCGCTTTTCAGGGCGACGCGAGCTTGTCGAAGGTGAATTTCATCGCAGGTGCGATGAGCCTGACATCGATCGGCGACAATGCGTTTCACGGCACGTCGATAACCCGAATAGATCTGGGCAAGCATTCAGGGCTGACGTCGATCGGCAGCTGGGCATTTGCCGACTGTCACGCCTTGCAAAGCGTGGTGCTGCCAGCCAATGTCACAACGATCGGCGATGCGGCATTTTTCAATGCGTCGGAACTCTCCGACTATTCGGGAGCCAATCTGCCGAAGATCGGGGACGCCATGTTTAAAGGAGCCTTGCAGCTCGACATACATGACATTGCAGGAAACAGCGCTGAGGAAATCGGCCGGTATGCTTTCTACGGCATGAGGTCGCTCGGATCGGTGCATCTGCCCGACAGGCTGTCGCATATCGGCGATCACGCTTTTGACGGTTGCAGATCACTGTCGTCGATGAATGCTCCGGCCATCGCCTGTGTGCCAACGCTGGGCGAGGATGTGTGGGGCAATCTCGACAAACGGGCGATATTCCTCGGTGTGCCGGCCGATAAGATCGAGGCTTTTTCGTCGACACCGGTGTGGCGGGAATTCCGTATCGGCAAGGCCGGCGACACAAACCTGTCCGCGGAGATGGCTATCGACGACGGGATGCCCTGCGTGACGGCAAGTTTCGACGGGAGTGTGCTCACGGTGGAGTCGTCGGCAGAGATGGATATGCTGATGATCTATGACCTGGCCGGCCTGATGCTGTATCAGAGCCGTCCGGACAGCAACCGCGCTACCGTCGAGACCTCGGCATGGGACAACCGAATATTCATAATCCGCATTATCACCAACGACGGCCATGAGGCCGCAGTCAAAACAGCACGCTGATGGGAAAGAACAAACTCAGGAAATTTCGCGAGATGGAGCAGCTGGAGCGAGTGTACCAGTTCCCCTACGGGGTGCTCGAGAGCCAAGGCGGATGCCCGCTGCGCGGCCGATGGCGCGAGGAAGTGTTTCATAACGGCAACCCGCTCGTACTCGAGCTGGGATGCGGCAAAGGCGAATACACCGTGGGACTCGCCTCGCGATTTCCCGACAAGAATTTCATCGGCATCGACATAAAGGGGGCGAGAATGTGGACCGGCGGATGCCAGATGCGCGACCTCGGCCTGACAAATGCCGCTTTCCTGCGCACGTCGATCGAACTGCTCGACCGCTTTTTCGCACAGGGCGAGGTCAACGAGATATGGGTCACATTTCCCGACCCACAGATGAAAAAAGCCACCAAGCGCCTGACCGGGACACGGTTCATGCAACTGTACAGGCGCGTGCTCACACCCGACGGGCTGATCAATCTGAAAACCGACAGTCCGTTTCTCTACACCTACACACGGGCGATGATCGACGCGAACAATCTGAGCCTCCGCGCTGACATACCCGACATAGACGCGGATGCCGACGCGCCGGGTGAGCTGACAGAGATACGCACATATTACGAAAGCCAATGGCGCGACCGCGGCCTGACGATAAAATTCCTGTCGTGGCACCCGGGCACTGACACGCCGCTGGCTGAACCCGACATAGAAATCGAGCCCGACACCTACCGCAGCTTCCATCGCGGACAGCTGCAGATGCCGCAGCTTATAAACACTGACACCGATCAATGATGGAAAACAATCCGATCTACCCCAAAATCGTACACGACGCGCTGGAGACGGTGCGCTATCCCGGCACAGGCCGCAATATCGTGGAAAGCGGCATGGTCGAGGACGACCTCCGCATCGATGGCCGCAAGGTCAGTTTCTCACTGATTTTCGACAAGCCGACCGACCCGTTCATCCGCTCGATGGCAAAGGCGGCCGAGGCTGCCATACACACTTATATAGCCCGCGACATCGAGGTGAGCGTCAACATAAAGACGCGCACCGCTCCGGCAGCTCCGGCGGCTAATCCGCTTGAGGGTGTGAAAAACATCATAGGCATATCCTCGGGAAAAGGCGGTGTAGGGAAATCGACCGTGGCGAGCAATCTCGCCGTGGCTCTTGCCCGCGAGGGATACAAAGTGGGTCTGCTCGACGCCGATATCTTCGGCCCGTCAGTTCCGAAGATGTTCGGAGTGGAGAACGAGGAGCTATACATACACAATGTCGATGGCCGCGACAAGATCATACCGATCGAACGATATGGTGTGAAACTGCTGTCGATCGGTTTTCTCGTCGATAAGAACAAGCCCGTGCTATGGCGCGGCACCATGGCATCGACCGCACTGAAGCAGTTGATCACCGACGCCGACTGGGGTGAACTCGACTATTTCCTGATCGATATGCCTCCGGGCACAAGCGACATTCATCTGACACTCGTGCAGACGCTCGGCATCACAGGCGCCGTGATCGTCACCACACCCCAGGAGGTGGCTCTTGCCGATGCGCGCAAGGGCATCGCCATGTTCACCGACGACAAGGTAGGCGTGCCTATTCTCGGATTGGTCGAGAATATGGCCTGGTTCACACCCGAGTCGCATCCCGATGAGCGATATTACATTTTTGGGCGCGAAGGTGGTGTGAGACTCGCCAAGGAGCTGGGAGTGCGTCTTCTGGCTCAGATACCGATGGTGGGATCGATCTGCGACGGCGGAGACACGGGACAACCTATAGCGATGGCCGACACCGTGAGCGGCATGGCGTTCATGCATCTGGCTCATGAGGTGGCCGATGCGGTCAACGAACGCAATCTCACACAGCCTCCTACGGTGAAGGTTGATGTAAGCGGCAAGAACGCACACAAAAACTGACGCCATGATCAGAAGATTACTGTCAATCGCGACGTTGGCCGCGGCGCTGATGGCCGCGGCGGAAGTGCCCGCGGGTTACTATCAGGCACTCAACGGCATATCGTCTCCTCGAGAGCTGAAGACGGCTGTATGCAATATCATCAACCCCCACACAGTTCCGGCAGCCAACGGCTACTCGACATACTACTCCAATCTCCGCTACATGTTTCTTGAGACCGATGTCTACCCCGATGGCAGCGGCCGATGGTGGGACATGTATTCGGACATGACATTCCACACACCGTCGTTCAAGGGGCTGAACCGCGAGCATTCTTTTCCAAAGAGCTGGTGGGGAGGACTGACCAACATTCCTCCGTATGTCGATCTGAATCATCTCTACCCGTCGGAGGCTGCGGCCAACCAGAGCAAGAGCAATTATCCGCTTGGAGAGGTGAACACATCGGAGACGGTGTATTTCGACAATGGTGTGACCACCGTGGGCTATGCGATGCCCGGCCAAGGTGGAGGGGCAAAATATGTTTTTGAGCCTGACGACGAATACAAAGGCGACTTCGCCCGGACATATTTCTATATGGTCACATGCTATCAAAATCTCACATGGTCGGACAAATACATGTACATGCTCCAGCAGAACGCCTACCCCACCCTCAAACCGTGGGCCTATGAGATGCTGCTGCGCTGGAGCAAGGATGATCCGGTGAGCCAGAAGGAGATCGCGCGCAACGAGGCTGTATATGGCCTGCAGAACAACCGCAATCCGTTTATCGACCTGCCCGGGCTGGAGGAATACATCTGGGGCGACAAGCGCAACCAAGTCTACAAGCTGCCGACCGGAGGCAGCGACATACCGACAGGGAAGCCACAGCTTTTCTCGCCTGTCAACGGCATGGCGCTTGATTTCGGCCAATGCGCAGTAGGAGGCTCGACCGAACGACGGCTGCTGTTTCTGGGAGAGAATCTCACCGGCAGTGTGTCGGTGGTTGTGTCGCGCGCCGGCGATGACGACAACCGCTCGATGTTTTCAGTGGAGAGCCGAAGCATCGACACGAAACTGATCAACACCTCGGCGGGATATTACCTTGCCGTGACATATTCACCGACATCAGAGGGCACGCATCGGGCCAACCTGACGGTGTTTGACGTCACAGGCTGGGGCGCAGGTTCGCTCAACGTGTCGCTGATAGGCGAAGGCAAAGCCCGTCCGTCGCTCAAACAGGTGAAGGCACTGCCCGCCACCGACATCACCGGCGACTCGTATGTGGCGCACTGGGAAGAGCCTACGGGCGATGTGGTCGACTACTACATCGTCAACCGCACCCGCTATATCGGCGGAGAATACATTGTAGACCGCATGGAGGCCGAAGAGACGTCGCTGCTCATGGGCGATTACAATCCTGACGTGTACGACTCGTATACGGTGCAGAGCGTGCGGCTCGGCTTCGAGTCCGTGCCTTCGGAGGCGATCGTCGTCACCATGGGCGGAATACAGGGCGTGGATGCCGGCCAGCCGCTCGCGGTGGAAGTGACCGACGGGGGCATCGTGCGCTTCATCTGCGCCACCCCGCAGGCCGGTGTACGCGTGTTCGACCTCACGGGACGCATCTACACAGTCATACCGGAGATCGAACGCAACCACGAGATCACACTCCCCGCGGGCGTATGGTTCGTAGTGACCGACAGTCATCCGACGCCTGTAAAAATACTTATACGATAATCATCAAGCTACAATCTTGTCATCAAACATGGAAAAGAAGTTCAAACGCACTCTTGTCACCACAGCACTCCCCTATGCGAACGGCCCTGTCCACATAGGCCATCTTGCCGGAGTCTACGTACCTGCCGACATCTATGTCCGCTATCTGCGCCTGAAGGGCGAGGATGTGGTGATGGTCGGCGGAAGTGACGAGCACGGTGTGCCCATCACACTGCGTGCCCGCAAAGAAGGCATCACACCCCAGCAGGTAGTTGACCGCTATCATGCCATAATCCGCGACAGCCTGCGCGATCTGGGTGTGTCGTTTGACGTATATTCGCGCACAAGCTCGCAACTCCACCACGAGACAGCGTCGGAGTTTTTCTCGCATCTGCTTGAGAAAGGTGAGTTCACCGTGCAGACCTCGCAGCAACCCTACGACGAGAGCGCCGGCGAGTTTCTTGCCGACCGCTATGTCACCGGCACATGTCCCCGCTGCGGCAACGAGCGCGCATATGGCGACCAGTGCGAGGCCTGCGGTTCGTCGCTCAATGCCACTGACCTGATCAATCCCCGGTCGGCACTGACCGACGCCCCTGTGACCATGCGCGAGACCACCCACTGGTATCTGCCTCTCGACCGCTGGGAGGAGCGCCTGCGCTCGTGGATACTCGACGGGCACAAGGAATGGAAAACCAACGTGTACGGCCAGTGCAAATCGTGGCTCGACAGCGGGCTCCAGCCGCGCGCCGTGAGCCGCGACCTCAACTGGGGTGTGCCTGTGCCGGTAGAGGGCGCTGACGGGAAAGTGCTCTACGTGTGGTTCGACGCTCCGATCGGCTATATCTCGAACACCAAGGAACTACTGCCTGACACGTGGCAGACATACTGGAAAGACCCTGAGACCCGCATCATCAACTTCATCGGCAAAGACAACATTGTGTTCCACTGCATAGTGTTTCCGGCAATGCTGATGGCCTACGGCGACAACTTCCAGCTTCCCGACAATGTGCCGGCCAACGAATTTCTCAATCTCGAAGGAGACAAGATATCCACCTCACGCAACTGGGCAGTGTGGCTCCATGAATATCTGGCTGATTTCCCCGGGAAACAGGATGTGCTTCGCTATGTGCTGACAGCCAACGCGCCTGAGACGAAGGACAACGACTTCACATGGGCCGACTTCCAGGCACGCAACAACAACGAGCTTGTGGCCATCCTCGGCAACTTCATCAACCGCGCCATGGTGCTCACCCACAAATATTTCAACGGTGCGGTGCCTGCGGCCGGAACTCTTAGCGACAAAGAGCGCACGCTGCAGGCGGACATCGAGAATGTGAAGCAACGGCTCGCCGCCGCGCTCGACACATTCCATTTCCGCGAAGGTCTGCGTGAGGCGATGGAGCTGGCGCGACTGGGCAACCGCTATCTTCAGGAGACCGAGCCATGGAAGCTTGCCAAGACTGACATGGAGGCTACGGCCACGGTGCTCAACACCGCGCTGCAGCTGTGCGCCGACATAGCCGTGGCATTCGAGCCCTTCCTGCCGTTCACCAGCGACAAACTCTGGCAGATGCTCGGCATGGACGGAAAACCGGCATGGACAATGCTCGGACAACCTGAGCTGATAGCCGCCGGAACACAGCTCGGCCAACCCGAACTGCTCTTCGAGAAGATCGAGGACACCACCATCCAAGGTCAGCTTGACCGTCTTGCCCGCATAAAAGAGGAAAACAAACAGGCGTCGTGGCGTCCCGCGCCACAGCAGCCCGATGTGGACTTCGACTCGTTCATGAAAGCTGACCTGCGTGTAGGCACGGTGATTGAGTGCGAGAAAGTGCCCAAGGCCGACAAGCTGCTGCGTTTTCTCATTGACGACGGCATGGAGCGCCGCACTATCGTCAGCGGCATAGCGAAATACTATAAACCCGAGGAACTCGTGGGCCGTCAGGTGGTGTTCATCGCCAACCTGCCACCCCGCAAGCTCAAAGGCATCACATCGCAAGGAATGATTCTCTCGGCCGAAAACTCCGACGGATCACTCTGCGTGATAGCCCCATCAGGCCCGGTAGCTCCGGGAGCACAAGTAAAATAACCACAAATACAGATACCACGAATGACACCGGCAAAGCCACGCATACTGCTCATCTACACCGGAGGCACGATCGGCATGATCGAGAACCCCGTGACGGGTTCGCTGCAACCCTTCGATTTCTCGCATCTGATCGACAATGTGCCCAAGATCAAGATGCTCGATTATGTGATCGACAACATACAGTTCGCGCCGCCGATCGATTCGAGCGACATGAATCCCGAGCACTGGAAGCAGATCGCACATGCCATCGAGGACAACTACGATGCCTATGACGGTTTCGTGGTGCTCCACGGCACTGACACGATGGCCTACACGGCATCGGCGCTGTCGTTCATGCTGCGCAATCTCGAGAAGCCGGTGATCATCACCGGCTCACAGCTGCCGATCGGCGAAGTGCGCACCGACGGTGAGGAAAACCTCATCACCGCCATACAGATCGCTGCAATGCGCACACCCGACGACTCCGCACCGATGGTGCAGGAGGTGGCTATACTCTTCGAGAACTATCTGTGGCGCGGCAACCGTTCGACAAAGATGAGCGCTGACAACTTCAATGCCTTCAAGAGCAACAACTATCCGCCTCTGGCGCGCATAGGCCTCGGCTTCCACTTCAATCTCGACGCGCTGCGTCGTCCCGCAGAGCACCTGCCTCTGCATGTCGACTACGGGTTTGACTCGTCGGTGATGTTCATTGATCTCACACCCGGACTCACGCCCGAGATATTTGAGTATCTGCTGGCCGCTCCCGGCATAAAGGCGGTGGTGCTGAAAACCTACGGTGCCGGCAACGGTCCAACGTCGCATTGGTTCATCGAGAGCCTGCGCGCGGCTATCGACCGTGGACTGGTGGTGGTGAACGTCACACAGTGTGTCAACGGCGCGGTGCACGCCAAGCGCTACGCCACCGGCCGTGGCATGGCAGCAGCCGGTGTGATCTCAGGGCATGACATGACCTCGGAGGCAGCCCTGACCAAGCTCATGCATCTGCTAGGCAACGGTCTGCCACCTGCCAAGGTGTGTCATATGATGGAGCGCGATCTCTGCGGAGAAGTGTCGCTCGAACCGTTCAAGGTTTCCAGGTGATCTCACGTCCGCCCGACCTGACGGTGAGCCATCGGGAGTAGACGAAGAGCCAATCGCTCAATCGATTGAGAAATCTCACCACATTATCATCAAGTTGCGCCGAGCGTCCGAGGGTTATCACCCGGCGTTCGGCGCGACGGCATACAGTGCGGCATATATGCGCCTCGGCGGCGGCACGCGTGCCACCGGGCAGGACAAAGGAGCGCAGTTGCGGAAGCGACTCCTCCATCGTGTCCATCCACTGTTCGAGCAGGCTTATGTCGTTTGCATCAAGCCCCTTGCAAGTTTCAGCACCCTCGGTGGCGAGGTATGCCCCGATGTTGAAGAGCTTGTTCTGTATCATGTCGAGCTCGGTGGCGTCGTCACCGGCTACATCGCCGGTGAACACCCTGAGCAGTCCGAGTTGCGCATTGAGTTCATCGACTGTTCCGTAAGCCTCGAGACGCACATCGTCCTTGCCGATGCGCGTGCCGCCGACGAGCGACGTTGTACCGCCGTCGCCTGTGCGTGTGTAAATCATGCTTTTTGCCATAGTGAGCCAAATATACGAATTATTTGCTAAATTTGCAGATAATGGAGAATCCAAGCTCGCTTTCAGACATAACGATCGACAGTGGCGGCCAGTGGCGTCTGGCCATGCGGCTCGACAGCGCAGCGCTCGACACTGTCATTTATTCACCACTGCGCGAAGGGTCGCTGACACACCGGCGACTGCCACTTGATGCTGCAGCCGGCAGCCATCTGAAGGCACTGGAGACGTGTGTCTATGAGAATCCATTGCTACTGGGAGATTTCTCCCGCGTGTCGTTGGTGATCGAGAGCCGCAGCTGCATCATTCTACCTCCGGGACTCGATGATGCCGACGATGCCGATGCCGACGACGCACGCCATCTGATTTTCACGACTGCCTATCCTGACTTTGATGGCGACACCTTTCTCAGCCCATCGGGCATGGCAGGTGTGGCTATAATGGCAGGCGTGGACGGCGACGTAATGTCTTTTATAAGGCGGACGTTCTACAACGTGCAGATTTCGTCGCATCTGTCACCACTGTGCCGGTATTTCCTTTCGTCGGCCGGACGATCGGCAGGCCCCCGGCTGCATGCCGTGTTGCGTGACGGTGCGGTAGATATCGTAGTCACCCAGCGCAGCCGTCTGATGATGGCCAACACGTTTGACGCACCCGAAGCGTCGGATGCCGCCTATTTCATCGTTGCCGTCAGGAAGATGCTGAATCTGCCGGACGATGCCGAGACCATGCTTGCCGGATCAGCCAAGCTGCGCGAGCAGGTATCGCCAATACTGAGGCAGTTTCCGGCTCAGGTGATGCCGGTGATCTTTCCGTCGGAGATGTTCCGCGCGGGCAAGGAGTCGCTCAGTTCACCTTTTGATCTGATAATTTTACCTTTATGCGAATAATACGTGGCATGTACGGACGGCGGCGCTTTGATGTGCCGTCAAACATCTCAGCCCGCCCCACAACCGATTTTGCCCGCGAGAATCTTTTCAATGTAATCGAGAACCTGATTGATATTGATGGCATCGCCGCACTCGATCTGTTTTCAGGCACAGGCGCTGTGACGTTTGAGCTGCTGTCGCGCGGAGCGTCATCGGTGACGGCCGTGGAGAAGACTCCGACACAATATAGATTCATAGCCAAAGTGGCCTCACAGTTGGGATGCACCGACCGTCTGCGTCTGGTGCGCGGAGATGTGTTCAAGTATCTCAACACGGCTGTTCCCGGCCAGTTTGACTTCATTTTTGCCGATCCACCGTATGATCATGAGCGGTTTGCCGAAATACCGTCGCTCGTGCTCGAATCAGGCTTGCTGAAACAGGGAGGCCTTTTCATCATAGAGCACTCGCGCAACCATGATTTTTCGTCGCTTCAGGGATTCTCGGATCACCGCACCTATGGCAGTGTGAATTTCACACTGATCCGCGGCTGAAACCGGCTCCACCATACAAAACAAGCGCCCTGCCTGTTGGCGGAGCGCTTGTTTTGTATGGTGGAGTCTGTGGTGATTACTTCACGAGAACTTTGGTCGACTCGGTGCCCTGCTGACGGATGAAGATGCCGCCCTGGGGATTGTCGACACGCATGCCCTGGAGGTTGTAGTAAACAACGGGAGCGTTGGCATTGTCGGCGTCGGGTGCGATTGTCTCGATGGCAACGATAGCATCGGGGTTGTAGCTGATGACAACCTCGTCGTAGCATCCCCATACCTTGTCTTCCTGTGTGAAGAGACCGCAAGCGGGAAGCTCGATCACACATTCGTCGGGTTCGTTGGTCACGATCTCGCCGGTGATGAAGAAACCATCGGCAAAGGCAGGATCGTTGTCATTGTTGATTTCAGTGAGGTAGAAAAGCTCATTGATCGTTTCGGGATTGACCTGCGGATGATTGATGATCACCTGAGCAACCGGAGATGTTCCGTCGTATTTTACAGTGTTATTGTTCTTGCGCACGAAGGGTACAGAGTGGAAACGGTCAACGTTGGCGAAGTTGAAGATGAAGTTGCGACCATTGACGTTAACTCCAAGAATGGGGCTGGAAGCCTCCTGCTGCTTAGCCATGTCGTAGTATGTCATCTCACCGTTGGGCTGATATGCAATGTAGTCGAATGCTACGAAATCAGCACCGCGGAAAGGATACTCGGGATCGTTGGTAGGTGTGAGGAATGCGATACCCTGAGTTGCCTGCTCGAGTGTACCATATTTGAAATCGAGCACAATGGGGAGGTCGGGACGGTATTCGCCGCCGCTGACAGCCATGAGGTTGAGATCGTCTTCAGTGCCATCGGAGTAGGTGTAGTGTGTGAGCACCTGACCTGCGGGAATGGTCAGTTTCTCTTCTGCGGGATCATAGACAGCCTTGATGCCATTGATTGTTCCGGGGAGCTCATCTTTGTCGTAGAACAGGCTGTAGAACATGTTGTTGATGATATAGCCATTCTCAACCTCGGGATCGGCCACGATGGTGATGTCGTCGCTGGGACGGAGCATCTCGTAGGGGTTGCCACCGGTGGGGTTGGGATAGCGCATGTAAGCGGCAGTGATGTAGTTGTCACCTGCGAGATTAATAGCTTCATCGGCACGCGATGCCACGGTCTCTTTTTCGGGAAGACCTGTGCCTACCTTCTTAGCCTCGAATCCGACAGTGGCAGCGAGCTTCACGGGTGCGAACGGCTGTGCGGCGCTCACTGAGAGCACTGCAGCCGCAGCCATGGAAAAAGTAAAAATTTTCTTCATGAAATTGTGATGTATTAATTAGTTGGATTTCTCTATCTCAATGAGCCTTTTTTGGCTTTCGCAAAGATATATCAATATTAGGATAAGTCGTTGTGGCCTTTTGATTTTTAACAATCTTTAAAGCCACAGACGACGCCCCGCCAAATATGGCGGAGCGTCGCTTTATCATCGGGTGGGATAACGTCGGTTACTTGATGAGCACCTTGGTCGACTCAGTGCCCTGCTGACGGATGAAGATGCCGCCCTGCGGATTGTCGACACGCATGCCCTGGAGGTTGTAGTAAACAACGGGAGCATTGGTGTTGTCGACAGTCTCAACGGCTTCGATTCCTACGATAGCACTGGGATTGTATGTAACGACAACGTCGGTGTAGACATCCCATTCAACATCCTGTTCATCGACAAGTGCGCAGGGGGGGAACTTGATCTCGCACTCTGTGGGGGTGTTGACAGTCACGTCACCTTTGAGGTAATAGTCATATACGTCATCGGTCACAGGCATCCAGGTGTCGCCATCTTTCTCAACTGCCGTGAGATAGAAGTAGTCGAGTGTGTCTTCGCCTTCCGAGGGATAGTAGTAGGCAATGAATGCAGCCGCATAATAGCCGGCGGTGTTGAATTTGTATTTGTAGTCGACAAAGTCAGTGCCACGTCCAAATGCAACGTAGTTGAGCGGATCGGCATCGCCGAAATTGTAGATCATGTTTTCGCCGTTGGCATTGACGCCATAGATAGGACATGTGACCTCACGTCCCTCACGCTTGCTGGTGTATGTCATCTGACCGTTGGGGATCCAAGCGTTCATGTTGGCTACGGCATAAGGTACGGTGAGCATGCCCTGTTCACCATAAGGCTCTCCGAATTCTATGCCGGTAGTCAGCATGTGGAGCTGTCCGCCTTCATAGCTGAATTCGATCGGGAGATCAGCGTCGAGCTTGCCTTCAGCGTTGCCTGTGAGCATCATGTAGTGAATCATGCCGTATTCATCGTTTTCTTCTTCGAAGAGCACCTGACGGCCGGGGATCGAGAACACCTTGGTCACGGGATTGTAGACACCTTTTATGTCGTTGATCTCACCGGGTTCATCATCGGTGAAGAACACGGCATAGAGGAAGTTCTTGATGATGTAGCCGTTCTCGACCTCGGGATCGGCCTCGAGGGTGAAACCTTTGCCACGGAAACCGATCTGACCAACGACCTCATTGGTGCTATCGAAATAGCCTTGCATGATGCCGTCGACATAGTTGCCGGAAAGATCAACGTCGGCGCGAGACTCGGGGGCAGTGGGCAATGCAACGCGCTCGGCGCGGGGAAGAGTGCGGGCATCGTCGTTACGCAGAGTCAGTTTGCGCGCGGGGGCTGCGTTGGCTGTGATGACAGCTGCCGCAGCGAGCGCGAGAGTAAAGATTTTTTTCATAAATGTGGTGTTGTGATATTTTTTCGGGTAAACGCCCCGCCTTTTACGGGCGGGGCGTGGTGGTTGCATGTAAATATATGTCGAGAATTACTTTATGAGCACTTTGGTCGACTCGGTGCCCTGCTGACGGATGAAGATACCGCCCTGAGGATTCTCGACACGCATGCCCTGAAGGTTGTAGTAAACAACGGGGGCGTCGGTGTTGTCGACAGCCTCGACAGCCTCGATGCCGGCGATAGAGTTGATGCTGTATTTGATCTCGACGTTTTCGTAGACGTTCCACGGGGTGTCGTTGGAATCATAGAGACCACACATTGGCAGTTCGATGGTGCACTCGTCGTCGGCATATGTGGCAGTACCTGCTACATAGAAAGTATATTTATCCTGTGCGATAGGCTGGTAGAAATCGCCTGAAGGCTCAACTTCGGTGAGATAGAACTCTGTGAAAACGTTCATCTGAGGATTGAACGAAGGATACCAGCTGGCTATGAAAGCTGCGGCAAAGTATTTGTCATTTCCGAGAATAGCGCGATAGTCCACCTTGCTTCCATCACCGATGCGGCGGAAAGGTGTGGCGTTGAACATGTCGGCGTCGGCGAAGTTATAGACGTAGTTGTAGCCGTTGATGTTGATGCCGTAGATGGGCACGGTGACATTTTTCTGACCCGATGCGCTGAAATAGTTCATCTCACCATTGGGAATCCAGGCGGTCATTCTGTCGAGGAACATCGACATGTTGAGGTATCCTTTTTCGCTCTCAATATATGTGCCGAATTCGATGACCGGCGATTTGAGATTGAGCTGGCCGAGATAGTATTCAAACTCGATGGGGAGAGTGTGGTCATAGTGGTAGTCAGCGTCGCATGTGATCACCTTTACATCGACCTTGCCATATGTTTGGTCATCGCGCACGAAGAGAGTCTGATTGGGGTTGATCGAGAACACCTCTGTAGCAGGATTGTATGTAGCTTTCAGATCGTTGACCTGTCCGGGATACTCGTCGTTGAAGAACAGGAGCTGGAAGAGATCCTTGATGATATAACCATTTTCAACTTCGGGGTCGGCCACAATGGTGAATCCATCGCCACGCGCACTGATCTGGCCAAGAACCTCATCGCCAGTGGAGTTGGGGATAATTTCGAAACATCCGTCGGCATATTCTCCGGCGAGGTCTACGTCGGCGGCACGCGATGCGGGGGCGTTGTCGGCGATGGGGGTGAAGCGTTCCACCTGCACCTGATTGGCAAGTGTTGCCGTGTTTCCTTTGTTGACAAAGGTTACGTCGGCCGGAGCAGCGCCAGCTGCAACTGTGGCAGCGGCCGCGAGTGCGAGAGTAAAGATTTTTTTCATATGAAGTTTTTAGTTTGTTAGTTTTATTGTCAAAATACAATATATCATGTAGTCGCAAAGATACATATTATATGAATAATTAATGGACAGCCCTCATGCGTTTAACAAAATTTAAGGGCTGCACCGTGTCGGATGCAGCCCTTGTGGCTATTACGTAGTATCCTCTTTTATTTTATGAGGATTTTTGTCGATTCATTGCCCTGACGGCGGATGAATATGCCGCCCTGAGGATTGTCGACACGCATGCCCTGAAGATTGTAGTAGACAACAGGGGCATCGGAGGGGGTGACGACGGTGGCCGGAGCATCGATGCCTGTCACCTCGCGGCTGTAGGTGATGTAGGCGCCTTCATAAATGCCCTGATATTTGCCATCTTCGTTGTAGAGACCGCAGACGGGGAGCTCGAAGGCAAACTCATCGGGCTCGTCGGCCACGATCTGACCGATGACGTAGAACCGGTGATCACCGAAGCCCATGGGGGCGTAATTGTTGTCGATGTCGGTGGCTGCGAGGTAGTAGGTGTTGTTGGTCTGCACATTTGTCTGTGCGTTGTAGCGGGTGACCACAGCCGCCACCTCAGATCCGTTGCTGACCACCTTGCCTGTATAGTGCTCGAACACCGCAGGGTGGAACACATCGACACCTGCAAAGTTGTAGACATAGCAACGGTCGGCGACATTGACTCCAAAAACGGGGGCTATATATTCCGACTGGCCGGGGAGCGCGAAATAGGTCATCTCACCGTTGGAGATCCATGCGATCATGTCGGTCACGATGACGTTGGGACCTATCATACCCTGACCGGAGGGTGAATCGGGCATCTCGACGATGGCGAAGAAGCCGATAGCTTTTGACTTGAGGTTGAGAGTGCCCATCGAAAACTCGAATTCCACGGGTACCTTAGGAGAGAAGATGCCTTCATCGTCGGGAGTGAGCACAAGCAGATCGCACAAACCATACTCACCCATCTGACGGGCGAACAGCGGCTGGCCGGGAAGAATGCTCAGTATGTTTGTCGAGGGGTCGAATGTGGCTTTGATCTCGTTGACATTTCCGGGCTGCGCTGCATTGAAGAACATGCCTTTGCAGAAATCGCGGATGATGTAGCCGTTTTCGGTCTCGGGATCGGCCAGGATGGTGAAGTCGTTGGCACGAGCCACATTGTCGCCCACGGGGGTCATCTCGGGATCGTAGGCTGTGAATGTCTGTTTGATGCCGTTGACGTATGTTCCGGCGAGATTGATGACTTCGGGCTGCGCGTCGTCGTCGGCTACGGGCATGGGACGCGGCACACGCGACACCTCGACATCGCAGCGGGTGGTGGGATAGACCTGAAAATCGACCTGAGCCGAGGCTGTTGCCGAGATGATGGCGGCGAGGGCGATTGAGAGTGTGATTGATTTTTTCATTGTCATGACTGTTTCAGAGTGAGAGAGCGCCCCGCCGGAGTGGCGGAGCGCTTTGTAGGTTTTATGTCTTGGACAGTGCCGTAGATCACTTCACGAGCACCTTGGTCGATTCGGTGCCCTGCTGACGGATGAAGATGCCGTTAGAGGGATTCTCGACACGCATGCCCTGGAGGTTGTAGTAAACCACGGGAGCGTTGGTGTTGTCGGTAGCGGTCACGGACTCAATGCCAGCGATAGCTGGATCGTAGGTGATCACGACGTTCTTGTAGAGGTTGTAGACTGCATCTTCTTCGGTGAAGAGGCCGCAGTCGGGGAGCTCGATCACGCATTCGGTCGGCAGGTCGGTGACAATTGTGCCACGGATATAGAAGCGGTTTGCGAGATCATCGCCGTTGCCTGTGCCCTGGGGAATGCCGTCTTCATCGGTCTGGGCAAGGAAGAGAGTCTCGTTGATATTCCACTCGGGGTTGATTGTGGGGGCGTAGTAAAGACGACGTGCCGTGTAGAATGAACCATCCATCACCACACGTGTGCCACGACGTGAGAAGGGAGCGTTGCGCAGAGGATCGACACCAGCGAAGTTGTAGACGAGGTTGAGGCCACTGTAGTTGAGACCGTAGATGGGGCATGACTTCTCCTTGCCTTCGTTGACATCGAAATATGACATTTCGCCGTTGGGACGGTAGGCGAGGTACTCCTGAATGTAGAGACCGTTGCCATAGAGGCCTTCCTGACCACCCTGCGAGCGCCATTCGCCGAAGAAGATACCTGTATTTTCCTGAAGCACGAGCTGGCCGTAGATCTCAGCGAACATGATGGGATCGTTCTGAAGGAAAGTGCCCTTGCCATCAGATGTATACATCTGGATCTTCACCTGTTCACCGCCATTGTCAACTACGCAAAGTTCCTGACCTGCGTCGAAGCTGAACATGCCGGTGATGGGATTGTAAGCGGCCTTGATGTCGTTTACTTTGCCAAAGATGGTGGCGAAGAGATTTTTGATGATGTAGCCGTTGGGACGTTCGGGATCGGCGACGATCTCGATATCCTCCATGCGCTCGATGAATTCACCGATGACCTGCTGGGTGGCGTTGTCGCCCTGCACCTGATATGCACCGTTATAATATGTGCCGGTGAAATCCATATCAGCGCGCGACTCCACAGCGGCGGCGGCAATCTCTTCGAAGAGAGCATTTTTTTCGACGGGTTCGAAGACCGGAGCAGAGGTCATGAGACGCGGGCCGGCGCTTGCTGTCAGCACTGCGGCACCCGCGAGTGCGAGAGTAAAGATTTTCTTCATAAATGTGTTGGAATAATACTTGTTTATATAATTTGCTTTCTATCTCACGAAGCCCTCTTGGTTGGGCGGTTGCAAAGATAAACGAATCTCACTGAAATTGCTGCGACCGATGTTTATTTTAACAATCTTTAATCACGTGACAGACAAAGCGCCCCGCCACGGATGGGGCGGGGCGCTCTGAGATGGTATGACTGTGGGGATCAGAAGCGGATTTTGTCGACCTGACTGCCGCGCACACGGATGTAGATCTCTCCGGCGGCGGGGTTGGCCACGCGGATGCCCTGGAGGTTGTAGTAGACGGCATCGCCATCAACGACAACCACAGATGAGATGCCTGTGGAGATGTCGGTGTAGGTGACTTTGGCGCTATTGATGTAGACGTTTTTAGACGTGGTGGCGAACGTAACGGATTTCACCGGCTCGGCAGCAGCTCTTGTCAGAGGCGCTTCTTCAGTCTGCGCAGTCCACACATCACCTGTGAGCTTACCGGGCTGTCCGCTGACAAGAGAGAGCTTGCCGTCTGAGTCGGAGCTGTAGGTGAATTCGATCTTTTCGATGCTTCCGACGGCGCTGTTCAGTCCGAAATTGACAGTCTCACCATTCGCCTGATTGGTTTTGGCTTTATACAGACGCAGATTGTAGTTTCCGGATTTGTTGTAGATGCGGGCGCTGGCTGTGCCTTCGCCTGACAATGTCATCGAGATGTTTCCGCCGGTGAATGTGAAACCCTTAACTGTGGTGAATTTACCGGCATCGGGGAGCTCGATGGCATTGTCGGCCACGAGCGACGACGGATCGGTCCAGTTGAATGTGGCATCGGATGTGATGGTGGCGGGACGCTCTACGACGGTGAATTCGCCTGTGAGCAGGTCGCTGTCGTCGAGACCCTCGACTGTAGCCTTGACCGAGACAGAGATCACACGGTCGAGATCGGCCTCGGTGACGGTGTAGGTGAACGGTGTCTCGGCTATCTCCTCATCGCCGAATGTGCCGCTGAGAGTGGCATCGGCCATGGGGCAGCTAAGGGTGATCACGTCACCGGGATAAACCGTGCCGAACGAAGGCTCGACAACGGGGGTGGCAGCCTTGGTGGGGTGCTCGGTGATCTCAACCGGATAGAGCTGAACGGTGGTCTGCTGTGTCTGCTTGTTGGTGTAGATATTGACGAAACCGGTGACGGTTAGGTTGGCTGCCACAGGTATGTCGATATTAAACTTGTTGTAGATAGCGATAGCCTCGCCACCGACAGTGGCTGTGACGTTCTGACCATCAACAGCAGTGACATCCACTGCATCGACAGTCACATAGCGGTTGACCATTTCGGCCGAGAGGGCGGTAACCACCTCGGGCTGCACGGGAGTGCCCGCTGTGCCCTGTACGAACGATGCCACAGGCACGAATTCGGGAAGACCGTTGAACTCTTCGTATTTACCATTGATGCCGGCAGGGATGACGTCGCCGTTGACATAGCTTTGTCCGACGTCACCATAGACAAGCGTAAATGCCCCCCCCTCAGTGATATATAGATTAATACCATTCTGATATACGGCAGTCACGGGGACGTTGACAATGCCACCGGTGGCGGGCTTGGCATCAAGCCATGCCTGAAGGGTGGCGTAGGCGGGCACTACGGTGAATGTCGCCGTGTTGACCGGGCTGTCCTCCATACCCTCTTTCATGGCGATAGCCTTGATGACTGTGGTTTCGTTGACAACGATCGGAGCGGTGTATTCGGCTGACTGTGCATCGGGCATGGTGCCGTCGGTGGTGTAGCGGATGACTGCTCCCTCAGTGGCACACGAGAGTGTGACCTCTGTGCCGGCGGCCACATCGCCCGATCCGGGCGTGAACTGCGGGGCGGTCACATATTCCTTGCCGGGCTCATCGGATGCGAAATATATCGTGAGGCTCTTGATGAATACACGCTTTTTGGAGGGAACGGAGAATGAGATCTCATTTGTGGCCTCGGTGGGTGCGTAGGTGTACTGATAGTCGGTCAATGCCGTGCCGTTTACTGTGGCCTTGGAGTTGTTGACCGTGAGTGCGATGTCACTTGTGGATGTATTGTAGGCCGCGGCGTTGACAGTGATAGCCGTGATCTTGTAGCTTTCGGCAAGTGTGAGAGTGAGGCTGCCGGCATTATTCGACGATGCCAGACGCAGGCCGTTGGCGGAGTTGTAGTATGCCTGTGTAGCTGATTTTACGCCAGAAACGTAATCGACACCTTCCTCAATATATGTGGTCGACTTGGTAGTCGTAGACAACGAGGTATCAGAAGACCCTGTCTTGAACACGATCTGGAATGCATTGCCTTCGATCGGCTTCACGACCTTGAGCTCGAATGAGGCTTTGGCATCGCGGTATTGGCTGTCACCGGCATAGCTCGCTGTGATGGTGACAGTGCCTGCCGCAACGGCGGTGACCACTCCGGCATCGGTGACAGTGGCGACTGACGGATCGGAAGATGTGAGCACGACAGGAGTTACGGCGGGAGTGGCGGTGACTGTGACAGTTGCTGTCTCACCGACATTGAGCTTTGCGGGCTTATCGCCGAACGCAAGCGCCACGGGTGTGCGCTCGTCGCCGCTGGTCTTGGTATATTCGATCACGATGTTGGAGAAACGCACCTGCGCCGTGTTGGCAATCACGAGCGGGTTGGCAGCTGTGACCTCGCCTGTCCATGTAGCAGCTTTATCAACGACGGTAAAATCCTTGATTGCCTTGGCATAGTTAGCGGTGCCGCAGTTGAATGTCACCTTTGTGATGGTCACGCCATCCTCGGGTGTGAGGGTGAGTGTGTCGTCCTTATACCAACGAGCCTGATTGCTGCTGACATTTGCTTTACTGGTCGACACTTGCGTGTGCTTTATCGAAGCGACACCGGGAATTGTAAAGGTCTCTCCGACGATGTTTCCGCTAGATCCGTTCTGGATCGTGCCCGTTTCGGTGACACCGTCGGGAGCGGCTGTCCCTACGACCACAAACGCGGCCGTATCCGCCATGCCCACCAATGGGAACAGGATGGCGAGAGATAATAATAAAAGTAGCTTTTTCATCATGATGTGATAAGGGTTTGGTGCTGACCGCAAAGGTAGTGAATCTGAGTGTTAAAACTACGAAGTGGCGCATTAAAAATTCAACTGCCTCCCTCCAGCCCCGCAGATCACATGTCGTCGGACTCGCGATGGAGCCTGTCGGGCGGCACGACAAGCGGCACGCCGGGATGATGGAGCTTGCCGAGGGATATGTGGAAACCGGCTCTCACGAGCTGGGCCGCGAGCTGCGGCTTGCCCCGGAATCCGTGGATGATCCAAGGCTGGGCAGGGCGCATCTGACGCCGCAGAGCCATGATGTCGGCCCACGAACGCACGGCATGGATGATCAACGGCTTGCCCACGGCCTCGGCAAGCTGCGCCTGGCGCACGAAGACCGGAAGCTGAACCTCGGGCGATGGCCCGCGCAGAGTGTCGAGTCCTGCTTCGCCGATGGCCACCACTTCAGGACGGCGTGAAAGCCCGTCGAGCTGACGCCACACGCGATCGGTGGCACAGTCGGCACGCCACGGATGGATTCCAACCGAATAATGCCAACCCGGCTGAATGGCAGGGAGAGGATCGACGGTAGGATCTATGCAGATGACGGCATCGCGGCCGGCATCGGGGCGATGGGTGTGTATGTCGCTGAACGGCAGCACGGATGACTCAGTCATGGCACAGGATCATAACCCGAGCCTCCCCAGGGGTGGCAGCGGAGTATACGCTTCAATGCCAGCCACGATCCCCTGAGTATGCCGTGACGCATGACAGCCTCGACGGCATATTGCGAACATGTGGGGGTGAAGCGGCACGACGGAGGCGTGAGCGGCGATATGCAGGCGCGGTAGAAATAGACGGGCAAGAGAAACGCCCGACGCGCAAACTCAGTCAGCCCGCGGGGTCTCATCGGCAGTGAGTGATCGAGAGATCTGACGCAGTACGCGGGTCACACCGCGCTCGACGTCGGAATAGGGACGCAGCTCGGAAGCCACATAGATAAAAGCGATGTCGACACGCCTGTCTGACGGGAAAAGATGGCGGTTGAGGCGATAAGCCTCGCGGATGCGCCGGCGCATGGTCACGCGGTCGACGGCATGGCGCAGCCGCTTTTTAGGCACCATAATGAGAAACTGCGGACAGTCGGCATGGCGCGATCCATTCTCACGCCAGACGGCACGCACCGGAAAGGCCATTGCACGCAGCGCGCCGCTGCCGGGCGCAAAAAGCGCGTCGATGGCAGTGGCGCTGCAAAGTTTTTCCTTTTTGTAGAGACGGAGGTTCAAGTGTTTTCCTTGAGGAAGTTGTCGAGAGCGGCGGTCATCGAAGGGAATTTGGCGCTGGGGGCTTCGAGATCGAGGCGCAGACCGGCGTCGTGGACAGCCTTGGCGGTGGTAGCGCCGAAGCATCCGATGCACACTTCATCCTGCTTGAATTCAGGGAAATTTTTCAGGAGCGAGCGTATGCCCTGCGGGCTGAAGAACAGCAGCATATCGTAGTCAAACGGCTCGTCGGGAGCGAAGTCGTTGCTCACCGTGCGATACATGACAGCCTTTGTGTAGGCCACGCCGGCCTTGTCGAGCACCTCGGCGTCGGAGCTGTTGACATCGCTGACGGCATAGAGAAACTTCTCCTTGTTGTGGCGCGTGATGAACGGGAGCAGATCGGCGATCTTACCGGTTTGGGCATGGAAAATCTTGCGCTTGCGATAGAGTGTGTATTTCTGCAGATAGAGGGCTATGGCCTCGGTTGTGCAGAAATATTTCATGGTGTCGGGGACAGCAACCCTCATTTCCTCGCAAAGGCGGAAGAAATGGTCGATAGCCGTGCGTGCGGTGAAAATCACGGCTGTGTAGTCGTTGAGATTTACCTTTGACTGACGGAATTCCTTTGCTGTCAGTCCTTCAACCTTAATAAAGGGGCGAAAGTTGATCTCAACACCGTACTTGCGGGCAATGTCGAAGTATGGCGACTTGTCAGTAGCGGGTTTAGGCTGTGAAACGAGTACTTTCTTGACCTTCACGTCTGTAATTGGAATGTATATGGCTTGGCCTGTTAGTGGAGTGTTAACGAGCAGCGGTGTACATGGTGTGACCTTTGTACAGTAGGATCAGCGGTGCTATTTCAAGGGTGCAAAGGTACAAAATAAAATAGACCGACGATAATAAATTGTCGTAAAAAAGCCTAAAACCCTTACATATGAAGATCAATCTGGCCACAAGATACAGCACCGCGCCGGTGGCCACCATGACGGTCGCGGCCGCGGGATTGAACATCGCCGTCACAGCCGGTATGACAAGCGCGAGGCCGAGCAAAGCCTGCGACGCGTTGAAGCCTTTGATCCATTGCCGGCGTCCCGAGCGCGATGCGAAAGCATAGCCGGTGACGGTGTAGGCCACGAGCTGCCATATGTAGTAACCGGCGGCGACAGCCACGCCGGTGCATATCGCCGGGAACACCCTCAGCGACCCGGGAGACAAGGCATTCACGGCACTGAACGCGAGGATGCCCTCGCACACACAAGCCAGCATCACGAGCGAGGCCATGATGCGGGACTCGCTTACAGTGCGGTCGTCGAAAATGTTACCACGGTTGCGCACACTCCACAGATCCTGCGCGAATATCTTGAGAAAAGTGGAATAATGGCGGAAATTGGCCATTATCATCAGCGCCACACCGAGCAGGAGAGCCATCGCACCGGAATCGTATCCGGGCATGGCGGCACGCGGCTCGGGGTCGATGCCACGCCTGAACGACACATCGTGCCACAGTTTGTCGCCGCGCTCAGTGCCGAGAGCCACGGGACTGCCGAGTTGGGTGACACGCGCTGTCATCCACGGCATGCCGCATGTGTCGATAGATATGATGGAAGGCGACGAAGCTTTTGACGCACTGTCGGCCGACGCTTTCTCGCGTATGATGCGGATTGCCTCCTGACGCTCGGCAAGCTTCTCGCTTACCGACCGGTCGCGTTCGGCACGCGTCTGCGGGGTGCTCTCATCGCCATAGGATATGTCGGTGCGCCCCGGCGCTTTGTCGGGTGGATTGACCAGCGGCACGGAGATCACACCGGGTGAGGAGTTCTGCAGCGTATCAGGCATTATATAATAAGCTGTATTACGGGACAATCATCGAGACAGCCTCGGCCGGAGATGCAGCGAGGTCATAGAGGCGACCGCTGCCCGGGCGTATGAATCCGCCCTCCGCCATGGTGTCGAGCAATGCGGCGACCGGTTTATAGAAGCCGAGTGTGTCGAGCATCACCAGCGGCCCATTCCACAGTTTAAGCTGACGCCACGTCATGGCCTCGAAAAGCTCGTCGAATGTGCCGATTCCGCCGGGCAATGCTATCACAGCGTCGGCACGCGACAGCATGGTGGCCTTGCGCCGGTGCATGGTCTCGGTGACGATGCGTTCGGTCAGGCCGGGATGATCCCAGCCTCTGTCGACCATGAAGCCGGGAAGGACTCCGGTGACATGTCCGCCCGACGAGAGTGCGCCGTCGGTTACAGCAGCCATGAGACCACCGCGTCCGCCGCCGCAGATGATGCCGATGCCGCGCAGCGCGAGCAAGCGCCCCAGCTCTTCGGCCTCAGAGATGTAAAGCGGGTCGATTTTTGACGATGAGGCACCGTAGATGGCAACAGTCATCGATTCTGACGGACTGCGGCCTCCACCTCGGCCAGACGGGCGAGATATTTGCCGATGATGTCAAACTCGAGGTTCACGCGATCGCCGGGGCGTATGGCGTGGAAATTGGTGTGCTCGAGGGTGTAGGGAATGATGGCCACTCTGAACGAATCGAGCTGCGAGTCGCACACGGTGAGGCTCACGCCGTTGACTGTCACCGAGCCTTTCTCGACCGTCATGTAGCCACGGCATGCCATTTCGGCCGGCACGTCGTAGCGAAATTTGAAGTAGTGGCTGCCATCGGCTTCCTCAACGCTCTCACACACGGCCGTGCAGTCGACATGTCCCTGCACGATGTGGCCGTCGAGGCGACCGTTCATCACCATCGAGCGCTCGAGATTCACTTCAGAACCACAGCGCAGGTCGCCGAGATTGGAGCGATCGAGGGTCTCGCGGATGGCGGTGACGGTGTATGTGCCGTCGCCGTTGAGACTCACGACTGTAAGGCACACGCCGTTGTGGGATATGCTCTGGTCGATCTTGAGCTGGTCGGTGAAACTGCATGACACCGTAAGATGCACATTAGAGCCTTCGTGGCGCACATCGGTGATCTTTCCTGCTTCCTCAACTATTCCTGAAAACATAGTAATACCGAAAATGATTTAGAGTGTGTTGGCTTCCAACACACAATTTTAATTTGTGCAAAGGTACATAAAATTGCTGCAAAACATGGAGGATTTTTTGTCGCCCGACAGAAAAAACGGCTATATTTGCGAAAAGCGATTGTCAGATGAAATACTTTATTTCGGCCGGAGAGGCATCGGGCGACCTGCATGCGTCGCATCTGATGGCCGGGTTGCGCGATTTCGACCGCGAAGCCCGATTCGTTTTTCTTGGCGGTGACCTTATGGCTGAGGTGTCGGGCACAGCGCCGTTGATTCACTACCGCCGCATGGCCTACATGGGTTTCAGCGAGGTGATACGCCATCTGCCGGAGGTGACCGGAGCGCTCCGACGCGCCAAAGCAGCATTGAGAGAGGAACGTCCCGACGCGCTGATAGCTGTCGACTACCCGAGTTTCAATCTAAGACTGGCCCGCGAGGCAGTGAAGCTGGGTATACCGGTCTACTGGTTCATAGCCCCCAAGGTGTGGGCATGGAAAGAATGGCGGGTGAAAGATCTGCGACGACTGTGCCGCAGAGTGCTCTCGATCCTGCCGTTTGAGAAAGAGTGGTTTGCCACACGCGGCGTGGAGGTTGACTATGTGGGCAACCCGTCGGTCGACGAGACAGACCGGCAGCTTGCGTCGTGCCGCACCCGCGAAGAGATCATAGCCGACCACGACATCACACACCGTCCGCTGCTGCTGCTCGTGCCGGGAAGCCGCGAAGCTGAGATACGCAACAACCTGCCGGTGATGACGTCGGTGGCGCGCCGACGCCGCGACATGCAGGCTGTAGTGGCCGCCGCACCGGGAATCGCACCCGAGATATACCGTCGACACACCACCCTGCCTCTGATCGAGAACAGCACTCTCGAACTGATGGCACATGCCGACGCGGCACTGGTGACCTCGGGCACAGCAACCCTCGAGTGTGCCCTCGCAGGCACTCCCCAGGTGGTGATGTACCGCGCCAATGGCTCGCGGATCAGCTATGGACTGATGAAGCGGCTGCTGCACATCGACCACGTATCCCTGCCAAATCTCATTGCCGGACGCACCGTCGTGCCCGAGAAACTGCTGCACCACTGCACTCCGGCAGAGGTGAGCGAGGCTCTCGACAGCATAGTCAGCGGCGGGAAAGGACGTGAATCGCAATTGGCAGGATATATCGAGATGCGCCGGCGCCTGGGCAGCGGCGATGCCGCGGTCAATGCCGCCCGCATAATAACCAAGGATTTAATTCAACACTCTTAAAAGTGAGAATATGACTCCGAAAAAGATATTGTTCGTGTGTCTGGGCAACATTTGCCGGTCGCCGGCTGCCGAAGGCGTGATGCGCTCGCTTGTGGAGGAAGCCAGGCTCGAGAATATGATAGAAATCGATTCGGCCGGGACAGGACGCTATCACATAGGCGAACTGCCTGACAGGCGCATGCGCATGGCTGCCCGCCGCCGGGGAATCGAACTGACACATCATTGCCGTCAGGTGGAGACCGACGATTTCTCGCGCTTCGACCTGATTGTGGCCATGGACGAGAGCAATTACCGCAACCTGCGCGAGATGTCGCCATCGGTCGACGGCGACAGGCGCATCGTCAGGATGAGCGAGTGGTTCGGCACGTCAAACCGACGCATGCACAGCTATGTGCCCGATCCATATTATGAAGGCGCCGAAGGGTTTGAGCTGGTGCTCGACCTGCTGCAGGACGCCTGCCAGAATCTATTGAATGAATTGATTCAACCACACTCTGAGAAATGACTGATATGCAGATCGTGTGTCCGATACGCGTGGCACACTTCGACGAACTCACACCCGGGCAACAGGCTCTTGTGACCGCAGCACGCAGCGCCACCGGGCGCTCGTATGCACCCTACAGCAACTTTCATGTCGGCGCCGCACTGCTGCTCGAAAGCGGTGAAATAGTCACTGGCGCAAATCAGGAAAACGCCGCCACACCATCGAGCATGTGTGCTGAGCGAAGTGCCGTCTACTATGCCGGAGCGCAGCATCCGGGCGACCCGCTGCGTGCAATAGCCATTGCGGCATGCGACGAATCGGGCAACGAAGTGACCCAGCCGATATCGCCTTGCGGCGCATGCCGTCAGGCGCTTCTCGAATATGAAAAACTCGCGGGTGCCCCGGTGGAGGTGATGTTGGCCGGCAAGAATGAGATATACATCATTCCGTCGGTGAGATCACTCGTTCCACTGGCATTCACCGAGTTCTGAGAGCGAGAATCGAATCGGCCGCCGGAGCCTGATAGACACGCAGCCCAAACTCGCCGACCATTGCTATGACATGATCGGTGACATCGGCCTGCACACGCTCGTAGTCGGCCCACGCCGTGCGGTCGGTGAACATGTATATCTCCACCGGAATGCCCTGAGGTGTGGGTTGCAGTTCGCGCACCATCGAAAAGATGTAGCGTTCGTTCTCGCGATCGTTGACCGACGATGGCCAACGCTGCAGAGTCCATTCGAGCCAACGTCTGAAAACCGTCAGATTGACCTGACGGACCGATGTGTCGACACCCTCCATCCATGGCTCGGAGACCAAGCCCGACAGTTGATCGGCCGACATGAATCCCACGGAATCGGCGTCGATACAAACCGAGCGCATGATGCGGCGCGCATTGAGCGACTGCATCGACTTCCAGTTTTGAAACGATTCGGTGAAAAGCGAATATGGGGGCACGGTGACAGTGGACATGTCGTAGTTGCGCACCTTAACGGTGGTCAGACCGACTTTCTCCACAATGCCGTTGATGCCGAACTTTGGAGCGCATATCCAATCGCCCGGGTGCACCATATCATTGAGATTCAACTGAATCCCGGCCACGAATCCGAGAATGGTGTCGCGGAAGACGAGCATCAGCACCGCCGCTGATGCGCCAATGCCGCTGAGCACATAGAGCGGGCTGCGGTGGAACAGAATGCTGATGCCGATGACAATGCCGACCAACCATGTGAGCAGCTGCAATGTCTGGTTGAGATTGTAGAGCGCTCCGGCCTGATGTCGGTCGCGCTCATGAAAATAGCCATATGCTCCGGCTATGAGAGCGCATACGGTCGTGACCGCCGTAATGACCACAGCGAGCGCACACCCGTCGCTGACCCACGTGACAAGAGCGTCGTACTGCACCACAGCCACAGGCAGCGTGAAGCGCAGCAGCAATGCCGCTACGAGCATGATGGCGCGGCGCAACACCTTGGGTGAGAGCAAATGATCGTCGAGATGGGTAAGAGTGGAGCCGACCAGACGGGCGATGAGATTGCCAGCGATCCATCGCAGCAACTCCGACACCAACCAGGCCATGAGCAATGATGCCGCCACAAGCAATGCCGTGGAGATCCACGCCAGCTGAGAATCAGGCACGCCCGCGGCATAAAGCCACGAGCGTGTCAGTTGGGTCATGTTATTCATGAAACGTCAATTCTTCTTGATCGACCATTCAAAGCCATTCTTCGTGTCCTTGACATCGAAGCCTATGGCAGCCAAGCGGTCGCGAATGAGATCGCTGGTAGCCCAGTCTTTTTCGGCCTTGGCTTTTGACCGCATCTCAAGCAGCAGGTCAACAGCATCCTCGAAAGGTTTGAGCGCACCTGCGTCGCCGCCATCAGCTCCGGCAGCCACTTCAGGACGCACGCCGAGCAGATCGACAAGCCATGTGTCGAAGAGTGCGCGCAACGCGTCGACATCGGCCTGCGACGCTTTCTGACGTCCGTCGGCTATGTTGTTGACCAGACGCAAGGCATCGAACAGCGTGGCTATCACCACCGGGGTGTTGAGATCGTCGTCCATAGCCTCGGTGCACCTGCGTGAGAGATCGGCGATCTCGTCTGCGAGCACCGGTTGGTCGGCGTTGGGCTTAAGGTCGAGCAGACGGCGATATCCGTCGGTCATGCGGCCGAGAGCCTTCTCGCTGGCCTGCAGAGCGGCATCGCTGAAATCGAGTGTGCCGCGGTAGTGAGCCTGGAGGATGAAAAACCTGATGGTCATGGGCGAGAAAGCCTGCGACAGCAACGGATGATCGCCCTTGAAGAATTGTTCGAGGGTGATGAAGTTGCCGAGCGACTTGCCCATCTTGCGGCCACCGATGGTGATCATGTTGTTGTGCATCCAGTAGTGGACGGCATCATGTCCGCTGTGGGCGACCGACTGCGCGATCTCACATTCATGGTGAGGGAACATCAGATCCATACCTCCGCCGTGAATGTCGAACGTGTCACCCAGATACTTGCGACCCATAGTGGAGCATTCGAGATGCCATCCGGGGAAACCCTCGCTCCAGGGCGACGGCCAGTGCATGATATGCTCCGGCGCGGCTTTTTTCCAAAGGGCGAAGTCGGCAGGATGATGCTTCTCGCTCTGTCCGTCGAGCTCGCGCGTGGTGGCAAGCAACTCGTCGATATTACGCCCCGAAAGCTTGCCGTAGGGGTGATCGCGGTTGTAGCCGGGGACATCGAAATATACCGATCCGTCGCTCTCGTAGGCATAACCGCTTTTGAGTATCTGCTTGATGAACTCGATCTGTTCGATTATATGCCCCGAGGCATGAGGTTCGATGGACGGGGGCAACACATTGAGCGCCTCCATGGCCTTGTGGTAGCGGTTGAGATAGAATTGCACCACCTCCATTGGCTCGAGTTGTTCGAGCCTGGCTTTCTTGGCCACTTTGTCCTCGCCTTCGTCAGCATCGTGCTCGAGATGGCCTACATCGGTGATATTGCGCACATAACGCACCTTGTAACCCTGATGGCGCAGATAGCGGAAGAGCAGGTCGAAGGTTATCGCCGGTCGCGCATGACCCAGATGCGGGTCGCCGTAGACGGTCGGGCCGCACACATACATCCCCACCATTCCTTCATGAATGGGGCGGAATGTTTCCTTAGTGCGGCTGAGCGTGTTGTAAATCAGCATAATTGAGGCTTAGAGCTTGTTTGGGGAACAGTTTAAGCCTTGCCTCCGGTGAGGAACGGGTTGGGGATTTCGCCTTTGGGAGCATTCTTGGGCATCTTGCGCTCGATCTCACCGAAAGTAGCCTCATATTTCTTGAGATTGTCGGTGAGAGCGAAAAGGAGGTTCTTGGCGTTCTCGGGAGTCATGATGATACGGCTCTGCACCTTTGCCTGAGGCATATTGGGTGCGACAGTGATGAAGTCGATGAAAAATTCGTTGGGCGAGTGGCTGATCACAGCGAGGTTGCTGTAGTGTCCGTTTGCCACTTCGGGTGTGAGCTCGATCTTTATCTCGTTTTTCTTCTGGTTGTTGTCCATGATCTTAAATTATTTAGTTATTGGATTTTTAAATGTGAATGTTTTCAGTGATGGTATGTTGGCATTCGCCACATTGACGGCCGCAGCCTCAACACCGGGTGTGTGCCAAAGACGGCCGATATCGAACGACGCGTAATACATGCGGCTGAATGTGGCATCGGCCTCGACCCCATGTGGCAGACGGTGGTCGAGATAGAGCTGCGCCACAGGTGTAGCGAGGCTTGCCGAATCGAGCGTCAGGGCAAATGTGCGAGGTTCGTTGATATAGGGTAAACGCAACCTCACATCGACATATTGTCCCGACTGCCACATTGCCACGATCCACACGCTGTCGCGATCCCATCCGCCGGGAATGCCCGGCGCTCCGTGCAGGCCGCCGGAATTGATGGCCCACATGCCACGCAAGTCGATAAACCCCGGCTGGTCTCCGCTGCTGTAGGCTATGAGCACACGGTCGCCCGCTTTGGCCGAGGTTGTGGCGGCCGCTTCTGCGGCTTGCAGCTCTGCAGGCGAGTCTGAATCAGACCCGTAAAGCAGAAAGCGTGCCGTCGGGTCATTGCCGGCAAACGTGACGATATCATAACTCAGCATTTCAACCGGCCCATCGACAGTGTCGGCGTTGATGCAGCCCGCAAACAGCACCACACAAAGCGATATGACGGCCAAGAATCTCATTGCATTGAACTGCCTATGTGTTCGACCATGCCGTCGCGCAGATGAATGACCCGGTGTGCTCCGGCGGCGAGGCTCTCGTCGTGGGTGACGATCACGAATGTCTGTCCTTTGTCGCGGTTGAGATCGAGAAACAGACGGTGCATGTCGTTGCGGTTGTGACTGTCGAGACTACCTGTCGGCTCATCGGCGAGCACTACGGCAGGCGAGTTGACAAGCGCCCTGGCCACGGCCGCTCTCTGGCGTTCGCCACCCGACAGCTCCGATGGCTTGTGAGACGCACGGTCGGCCAATCCGAGATATTCTATAAGCTCCATTGCGCGACGCATCGATTCGCCACGGCTTTGTCCGCCGATGAGCGCCGGCATCATCACATTCTCGAGCATTGTGAACTCGGGCAACAGCTGATGAAACTGGAAGATGAAGCCAATGCGGGCGTTGCGGAAAGCTGCCAGACGACGCTCACCGAGACGTGTGACGTCACATCCGTCGATCTTCACCGTGCCGCTGTCGGGGCGTTCGAGTGTGCCGATGATCTGCAACAAGGTTGTCTTTCCCGCTCCGCTGGGTCCGACCACAGCCACGATCTCGCCACGCGGGATGTCGATGCTCACTTGACGGAGCACCTGAAGTTTGTCGTAGCTTTTCGATATGTCACGAACCTCGATCATTGACAGAAATATCAGATTGACAGACGACGCAGCGTGTCGAGCAACTCGCGGTTGATCGGCTTGTCGTTTTTGATGGCTTTGGAAAATGGCACATACACGATCTCGTCGTTGCGGATGCCGATCATCACATTGCGCTGATCTTCGAGCAAGGCGTCGATGGCAGCCGCGCCCATGCGTGAGGCAAGTATGCGGTCATGCGCCGTGGGCGATCCGCCACGCTGCAGGTGTCCGAGGATCGACACTCTGACATCATATCCGGGATACTCTTTCTCCACGCGTTCGGCCAGTCCCATCGCGCCTCCTGTCACAGGGCTTTCGGCCACGAGCACAATCGATGAATTTTTGCTCTTGCGGAAACCGTTCTGTATCAGCTCGGCCAACTGGTCGACCTTGGTGGATATCTCGGGGATTATGGCAGCCTCCGCTCCACTCGCTATAGCTCCGTTGAGAGCAAGGAAACCGGCGTCGCGACCCATCACCTCGATAAAAAACAAACGTTCGTGGCTGGTGGCTGTGTCGCGGATCTTATCGACGCAATCCATGATGGTGTTGAGCGCCGTGTCATATCCGATAGTTGTGTCGGTGCCGAAAAGATCATTGTCGATCGTGCCCGGCAAACCGATAATCGGGAAATTGAATTCATTGGCAAAAACGCGCGCGCCGGTCAGTGAGCCGTCGCCGCCGATCACCACCAGCGCATCGATTTCGTGGCGGCGCAGGTTGTCGTAGGCGAGCTGACGGCCTTCGGGGGTTGTGAATTCCTTGCATCGCGCCGTTTTCAGTATGGTGCCGCCTGCCTGTATGATATTGCTCACATTCTGAGTCTTGAACTCGACAATCTCATCAGTGATCATACCACGGTAGCCACGGTATATGCCTTTGACTTTCAATCCACTGAAAATAGCCGACCGGGTGACAGCTCGTATGGCCGCGTTCATGCCTGGAGCATCACCGCCTGACGTGAGTATGCCTACGCATTTGATTTGTGCCATGAATCTATTCTTTTTTACTTTAGAACCGCAAACTTACAAAAAAAATCGCTAACCGCAGAGCCTACGGCTCGCGGTCAGCGAAATAATTATTACTCCCTGAGTGTTGATCAGAACATCTTCAGCGCCACGTCAGTGAGCCATATCCACAGAGGACAGAATCCGACGAACAGAATCACACTCAGTGTGAGCGACGATGTGCCGGTGGCGACATATGTGTCGTATTCGTCGGCGATGATGATTCCCGAGAATGCCGGTGGCAGCGCGGCTGCAACCACGAGCATCTTCAGATTGAATGGATCCATGTGCCATACAAGTCCGAGAATCAGCACAACCAGAGGCATAAGCACCATCTTCATTATCGAGCCGAGGATCACCTGCCAGTTGATCGTGATCTTTATGGCCGACAGTGTGATGCCTGCCGAGAAGACCGCCATGGAGGCGTTGGCCTTTGCGATGAGATCGAATGATGGACTTGCCCATGCCGGCCAGCGTAAGCCACAGAGCACAAGGATCACCGCCAGGATAGGCGCCCAGGCTACAGGCTGGGCAAGAGCGTGGAGCACCGGCTTCCATGCACTTTCTTTCTTGCCCTGCCCGGGCTGCTTTTCGAGCGAAGCGTTCATCAGCGACAATCCTACAGGAATACCGACGGCGTTGACAACGATGCCGACAATAGCTACCACGAGGGCGACGGCCGGAGTAGTGCCGAAGATAGGCTCGAGAACGGCAAAACCAAGGAAGCCGATGGTAGGCGAGCCGCTGATAAGAGCCGACACGGCGGCATCAGCTCCGGTGTTTTTCTTGAAGCAATAGCGGAACACGAAGTAGACCAGCATGAAGCATGCCATGATGCCGACAAGCGACACAAGCGTAAGCTTCAGGTCTTTGGCAAGATCCTCGCGGCTTGCCTGCACAATCGACACAAACAGAGCCGCAGGGAGGGCATAATCGAGCACCACCTTATTGAACTTCTTGGCATCGTCACCGGAAAAAATGCCTTTCTTTCCCGAAATGTATCCGGCAAGCATCACAACGACGATCGGGACAATCGCATATAGGATAATATGTAGCATGAGAACGAGTGTTTAAACGTGAAACTTTTTTACGTATCTCCCTCCCTTCTACACGGTGTAGTCGATAAGGGGGGTAGGATTGAGATAGCCGATGTGGCCACTCTCCTTGCCGGAATCGGCCGCAAGCTGCACGTCGATCAGACACGGTTTTTTAGATGCGATGGCCTCTGTAAGCGCCTGTGTGAGCTGAGACGGAGTGGTGACATAATATGTCTGTGCTCCGAATGCGTCACCGAGTTTGTCGTAACGGGCGCTGACATCAAGGGTGGTCGGTGCGGGCGCATCGCCTCCGGACGGGTTCACACCTACACCGTTATAGATGCCTCCGTTGTTGAATATCACCACAGTGCATGGAAGCTTATAGCGACAGATGGTGGAGAAGTCCATTCCAGAGAATCCGAACGCCGAATCGCCTTCGACTGCGACAACACTTTTTCCGGTAGCCACGGCGGCACCTATGGCCGAACCCATGCCCATGCCCATGATGGCCCATGTGGCACAATCGACGCGGTGGCGCGGAAGTGACATGTCAACGGCATCACGGGTGTCATCGAGCGTGTTGGCTCCCTCATTGATCAGAATCACGTCGGGATTAGCCTCGAGCACCGGTTTGATAGCCCCGATGGCAGTCCAATGGTTCATCGGACTGGCGGTGGCAGCTGCTTTCAGACGCTCAGCAAACTTACCGTTCTTAACCGCAGTCTCACTCTGAAGCGATTTGAGCCAGTCAGGATCTGTCGACATAGTCTTGCCCTTAAGTCCGGCCAGAATAGCGTCGAGCGCCAGCCCCATATCGCCCACCACGGGAGCCGCAACCGGGACATTTCGGTCGATCTCCGTGGGTTCGACGTCAAGCTGAATGAATTTCATTGCCGGATTCCACTTTCCTTTGCCAAACTGCAGCATCCAGTTGATTCTCGCACCGATCACCATCACCACGTCGGCGTTTTTCATGATCGTGCTGCGGCATGATAGCGCGCTGAGCGGGCCGGCATCGGGCATGAGACCTTTTGCCATCGACATTGCAAGATAGGGGATCTTGTATGTCTCGACAAGCTCTTTGATGCGATCATCGACCTGAGCATAGGCAGCACCTTTGCCAAGGAGTATGGCCGGTCGCTTGGCCGACAGCAGCGTGGCGACAGCGCGGTCAACAGCTTGCTGAGACGGAGCTACCGGAGCATAGAGATCGACCGGAGAATAGTAAAGCGCCTCGGCATCCTTGGCATCCATCACCTCGGCGAGCGCCGGAGTGGTCATGTCGATATAGACACCGCCGGGACGTCCGCTGACTGCCGCACGATAGGCTCGCGCCACTGCCGAGGGGATATCCTTTGCATGGCTGCAACGGAAAGCGGCCTTTACGAGCGGACGAGCTGTGTTGAGCTGATCAAGCTGCTCATATGTACCCATATCCATATCGACCATAGTGGGATCGCTCGCGCCTGAAATCTGTATCATCGGGTAGCAGTTTACAGTTGCATTTGCAGTAGCCGTCAGACCGTTCATGAATCCGAGCGACGACACCGTCAACAACACACCGGGTCGGCGTGTGAGATAGCCGTGGGTGGCAGCCGCCATACCTGCCTGCTGTTCAAAACGGAAACCATAGTAATTCATGCCTATTTTCTGCATTGCGTAGGCCACCTCGGTGACCGGAATGCCGACAAGGCCATAGACATCCATCAGACCAAGACGCTTGAGCGACTCGGCAAGGATGTACATGCCCGTCACCTGCTCCGGGAAATGGGGAGCAGGCTGGGCACCGTTTGTTTTATCTGTTGTCATGATCTAATTGCCAGTTGTAAAGTGAAGAAAAACAGAGTGTCATTTGCCGGCCTCGGGTTTGGGCATAGGCTTGGTGGTGCCGTTGGCGGCAAACTGAGCCTGCTGTTCAGCGGTGTAACCGAGAGCCGAGAGCACTTCTTCGGTATTGCCACCGAGCGAGGGACACGGGCCATATGTCGGCTGATAGTTACTCATGGTGAACGGACAGCCCACGGTGACAAACTCGCCGATGTTTCCTCCCTGATTGATACGCACGAGAGTGTTGCCGTCGTAAAGGCTCTCATCGGTCATCACTTCTTTAGTCGAGAGGACAGGGCCGACAGGCACACCGGCCTTACCAAGGATCTCGGTAACCTCGAATTTGGTCTTGTCGGCAGTCCATGCACCGATTCGCTGGTAGATCTGCTCTTTATGACGGTCGCGGGCATCGGCGGTATTGAAATCGGGATTTGTGAGCCAATCCTCGAACCCAAATGCCTTGCATGCGAGCTCAAAATCTTTCGCACCGCGCTGGAGCACGATATAGACATAGTTGTTGGCATCTATTTCCGAATCGTATCCTCCGGCGGGTTTACACTTATAAGTCCAGCCGAGCACGCCGCCGCCTTCGATATTGCCTGATCTGGGCACACAATCGCCGAATTTTCCATCGGGATATTGTGGGAACTGTGTAAGATATCCGATCTTGTCGAGGGTGAGCTGATCGCGTGTCTTGATGCGGCATAGATTAAGACATGCGTTGTGCATCGACTGATAGACATAGCATCCTTCTCCGGTGTTGTGGCGCTGCTGAAGAGCGGCGAGAAGTCCGATCAGCAGGTGCATGCCGGTGTTTGAGTCGCCAAGTGCCGCACCAGACTGTGTGGGCACATTGTACTGGCCGTCGTACCATCCGGTTGTTGAAGCAGCTGCTGCGGTAACCTGTGCCACAGGCTCATAGGCTTTCAGATCTTTATACTTCGACGACAGGGGGAAACCTTTGATAGTGCCGTATATACACTTGGGGTTGAGCTGATGAACCACCTCCCAGCTGAAGCCCAACTTGTCCATGGCTCCGGGATGGAGATTCTCCACAAAGATATCACACTCCTTGATAAGCTTGGTCAGAATGGCCTTGCCATCGGGTGTTTTGGCATCGAGAGAAAGTGATTTCTTGTCGCTGTTGAGCTGAAGGAAATAATAACTTGGCTCATTGGGATCAAATTGCAATTCCTTGCGGGTCGCGTCGCCGACACCGGGACGCTCGATTTTGATCACATCCGCTCCAAGCCACGCAAGCATCTGCGTGCATGAAGGGCCTGACTGTACTTCTGTGAAATCCACAACTTTGATACCTTGAAGAGGAGCTGTATTCATAATAAAATCAATTTAAACATTTGTTTCTATAAACAACACCTCGGACGGCCAATAGTTTTCCGGGACTAAAAAATACACTGAGCCACAACTAAGTAAGTGTGATTTATTCCTGTAGCTGCATTCGCGCTTCCTTTCGGAATATCTTACGGATTGTACGCCACTTGGGGAATATCGCAGAAGGGCGTATCGGGCCATAACTAACGGCAATTATTACTAATGACAAAATAGCGGCAATGAGCAGCCAACCATATATTTCTTTCATTGAAACCACAAGCGCGTGTTGCTGGACTGTTCCGTACATTTGACCGAGAGGAATATGAATAATGTCGGTGTTGAAGTCTGTCAGACGCGCTGAGATGAGAGAAGCATTTTTTGCCATTGCATGACGCAAAAACTCTCCTATAAGGGCAGGGCCGAGTGCGGCACCCATTACGGCACCCGTAAAGCCGTTTATTGTCAAAGCCTGAGGGAATACAAAGAAATGCAGTCCGCTCTGAACTATTGAGGTCAGGAACACAATGGAGATAATCACCGATGCAAAACCTCGTATGAAAAGCGGAAAGAAAAGCATCTCCTTTTCAACACCGTAATCTATCATGAAATAAAACCATCCGAGATATATGGCAGCAAAGGCAAATGCTATAGCAGTCATAGTCTTGTATCTCCACTTATGCAAGGCGAATGTGAAATAGGTAAATGCGCATCCGACGACGATACCGGCAAATACATACCAGTTGAGGTCGATAAGATTGGTCTCATCAAAACCGAGAATTGCAGCTGCATAACTGTGCTCAAACACATGTTCGGTTGCCATCAGTGTGAAGAAAACCATATATATCAAGGTTGCCCTTATGACATTGCGGTTGGTCAAAGCCTGAAACGATATATAGGGATGATGCAGGAATGAAGCCCGCCAGAGATTGATGGCAAGGCAGACCAAGCCTAAGATTGTAGCTCCGACGATTTCCTCAGCTTCCCACCAATCATAGAAATTGCCGTACACACATATAAATGTGAAGCACAGCATGAAAACGCTCCACAGGGCTGCTCCTATCCAGTCGATGCCCAGCAACGGTATCTGCATGGAGCCTTTCACGGGCTTGACAAGTATCAGCACCATGACCATCATCAGCGCAAGCAGTCCGCTCATTACCCAGTGCATATATTCCCATTGCGAGAAAAATGCGGTGTAGATAGTTGCGATACCGCTCAGCTGAATCACTCCGTCAACAACAAGATAGACATAGCAGAAGAATATCGCCATATCACGCACCGGTGTCAGCCAGAGCTGGATTGTCGAATTACACACAAATGTGGCCCACATACGGAACCAACCTGCGACAAAGCATGTGGCGACCAACAGTGGTACACTTGTCGTATTGGCACAAATGAAATTAGCAGCAATAAGCACAGCACCGCACACGAGCAGTCCTATCCGGTTGGAGAATCGGAACTTCAACCTGAACATCACGGCAAAATTTATAGACATTCCGACCAGCGACGCATATCCGGCCATCAATATATCTTCCT
>CANOUR010000012.1 GCA_947570265.1 uncultured Bacteroidales bacterium
GGTTTCATGCGGTCTTTATCGGCCTGCGTGACATATGAGGCATACTCTGCATCGTTAGAAAGCAATGGGAAAATATAATCGTCGGACTTGACATCTTCATTATGGTAATGTCGGAGAATATCAAGAGCCGGTTCAACAAGCAGCAAGTCGCGCTCCTTGTGATTCTTGCCCATCTGGTAATGAAGTCTGCCAGATGCCGTGACATTGCGCCAACGTAACTGGATGAGGTCGGCAGCGCGTATTCCGGCACAGTAATAACTAAACAGAAAATAATTCTTGCAATGCCATATAAGTGAGTCCTCCGGCAATTCAAGATTGATGATGCGCTGCATCTCACCATCATCAAGTTTTTCCTTTGTGGTCTTTACTCCCTTGTATTTGAAAACAAGGAACGGATCCTTTGAAGCCTCCATAATGCCAACCTCAATAGCACGATGCACCAAAGTTCGCAGGATATTGAACTGCACCTCAATAGTGTTCGGGTGCAACAACTTTCCCGGCTCTCGCTCATTTTCCCACTTGTGAAGGAAATTGTCGAACTTGGTCAGAAAATCCACTGTTAGATCGGCGATAGTAATATCCGCCATACGGCGTTTCTTATAGAACGCCTCCAGTTTGTTGATGAGTCCGCAATATTTTCGCCAGTTGCGCCAACCTCCACTGTCGTATATCATCTGTGCCCGCTCACGGGCAAACACCATGAAAGAAGGAGACACCACCTCTGTATTCATCTCTTTGGCGAGAAGCACAGTCGATACCTCACCCTCCTTGTCGAGTTCCTTGTAGGTTTCCTTAGCTTTAGCAAGAATATCCGCAAGTTGAGCATTGAGAAGTTTGGCATCGCGGACACCGCCACGCACCCAGTTCTCACCCTTGCATTTTGCATTGAAGTCCGAGGGTCGAGCCACCTCAATCGGAGTTTTGATAAATTTACGCTTCGCAGATCTGTGAATAAAAATGAGGTGTTATACCATAATTGTCGAAAAAATTCGTTATATTCGCGGTTGGATAGACCGTGTCTATCTAGATGTCTTGAAAAAAGAAGCGTTATGCTTGTCTTGTAGGTGAAACGTAGGAAATCTCCAACAAATGCAAGAGTAGTGTAGGGGCTATCAGGAATATAGCATGAACTGCTATTGTTGCATCTATACTAATGGTTTCCTCCGGCATTCAATTATGACGAGGCATAGAGTCCACGCTTTTGTATATTAACCGGCTGCATGGACTACGGCCATGAGTTACCTCTATACCCCTCCCTTATGGCAATCATTGACGTTGTAAAATATCAAACCGTAGATGGCGAACTTGTTCACAGGTTCGACTCTGACGATTTGCGTATGGGAACCCAACTTGTGGTGCATCCTGCTCAGACTGCTTTCTTTGTTAAGGGAGGCGCTATCTGCGACGAGTTTTCAGCTGGAACCTACAAACTCGACACTGAGAATATTCCTATTCTAAATAAGATCCTTAACCTTCCTTACGGCTCAGATTCTCCGTTCCAAGCCGAAGTTTGGTTTGTCAATCAAACCGCGAAACTCAATTTGCCCTGGGGCACACCGCACCCAATCCAAATTGAAGATCCGCGTTATCATATAATAGTGCCGGTTCGTGCGCATGGTCAATATGGTATCCGAGTAACCAATCCCCGCGCTTTTATGGAAACGCTGATTGGCAGCATGGGCACTTTCTCGTCTGACCATATAGAGCAATTCTATAAAGGCCGAATCATTTCGGCTCTTAATACATTGCTCGCGCAACAGATAGTCAATAATGGTATTTCCATTCTTGACATCAATACTCTGTTGCTAACAATGTCGGACTCTATCAATGAACAACTCAACGAACTGCTCGGCAAATATGGTGTTTCGATTATTGAGTTTGCTATAATGTCAGTCACTTTCCCACGGGACGATGAAAGTGTAATCAAACTCAAAAACGCCAAAGACCTCGCCGCTCGTTTGAACATCACTGGCCGCGATGTTTACCAAATGGAGCGCAGCTTCAATGTTCTTGACGCCGCTGCTAACAATGACGGAGTTGGTGGGCAAATGATGGGTATGGGTGTAGGCTTCGGCGCAGGTATGGGTATCGGCTCTGCCGTTGGAAACCTCGCCGGGCAATATATGAACACCAATCCCGCGCAAGTTCCACCGCTCCCTCAATCTGTACCCCTTTACTACATTGCCATTAACGGGCAACAAGTTCCCAACTTGACCGTTGAGGGGATTGCCACCTATATCGTTAATGGCACCGCCAACGCCTCCACTCTTGTATGGACTCCCGGAATGCCCAATTGGCTTCCGATAGCCCAAGTTCCTGCGTTGGCTTCTCTCCTTAATTCACCGACTCCACCACCATTGCCCTAACTTCGTTGCTCCATGATTAAACAGTCTCCAGTTTTCATCATCATTCTTTTGGTGATAAACATAGTAGCAGGTCTGATTCTTTCTTGCTACCCTCCGTTCAATATGATATTGAACTGTGTGGTTTTATGTGCTGCCATTGGCATTGCATATTGGACTAACAAGAAAGAAATCCTCCCTGCCTATAAGTTTTCATTGGCATTCATAGTGCCGGCCATTACGTTCATAGAACTCATTATCGGTATTATCTCACCAAGCCAATTACAAGATAATTGGGGCATAATTGCAATACTATGCGGTCTTGCTTTCCAATATCTGTTGACTTACTCTGTAATTCACATTTCTTATAAAGCAGAAAGAAGATAGATTATGAAAGCCTTAACGTGTGAAATGTGCGGATGCACGGAAATTGTGCGAAAGGACGGACTATATGTTTGTCAGGCTTGCGGCACAAAATATTCTGTTGAAGATGCAAAGAAGATGATGATGGAGGGAACCGTCAAGATTGACGGCCCCGTAAAAATAGATGAATCTGAAAGCCTCTCAAATCTTAGAACTTTAGCGCAGAGAGCGTCCGAAGCCAAAGATTGGGATAGAGCCTATCAGTATTACGAGAAAATTCTCTTAATGGAGCCTAACGATTTTGATGCCTACCATAGCACTCAATTCTACCGTGCTTTTCTCGTAAATCAGCAGAATCTTTTTGCCGAACTTTCTTCAAGATTGTTCGTGTTCAAAAATGCTATTCCGACCATTAATAAACTTTTGAAAGACAAATTTGAAGGTCAGAATGTCGCACAAAAGGCAGTTGCAGTATGGGATCCCGTGTTCAAGAACTGCGAGACATTATGGAACGACAATGGCGGAAGAATATCTTCTTGCATCTCTTTCACTGCCGACCAAGCCAAGCAGCAGCGCAATGAACAGAATATGAAAATTATAATGGCCAACTGTGTTGCCATTGTTGATTTCATGTTTACACTCGTTAAGGATATACACTCTCAATACGGCACAATCATCCAAAGTTGGTACGTCACCTATGCCAAAACTGCTGCCAACTTTGCTTCTCGCACTAAAGATTGCCCTAAGGAAACCTTAGACGCAATCAATAACTTCGTTAAAAATATAGAGCCTAATTACACTCCGCAGAAAAAAGTGGGCTGCTATGTCGCTACCGCTGTATACGGCTCATACGATTGCCCTGAAGTTTGGACTTTACGCCGATTCCGTGACTACACTCTCGCCGAAACCTGGTATGGTCGTGCGTTTATACGTATTTACTATGCGGTAAGTCCGACTCTTGTTAAGTGGTTTGGCAAATCTCGTTGGTTCAAAGCTTTTTGTCTTCCCCCAATTGACAAACTTGTTCTGCACCTTCAAGAAAAAGGAGTCGAAAGCATTCCATATCAAGATCGCCAGTGGTAATTGACAGGTTACGACCAAGGTTACACCTATATATAAATTAATAAACTCTATATGTTGCATGGATAATAATCTGAACCTCTTGCCTCCAGATGCCCCGATTTCACAAGAAAAACAAGGAGCGTCTGACACGCAAGTTCCCCAACCGCCCCAACCACCTCAACTTCCCAAAAAGAAAAAAGGGAAAGGTTGTCTCATTGCAGTTGGCATCTTCGTTTTTCTTATGATATTAATTGCTATTTTCTCTGATGGTGACAACCAAGCAAAAAGTGACTCAGATGGTCTCGTAACCGATTCAACAGAAGTAGTTACTGAAGACATTGAGCACGCTGCGGCGGTAGCTACAGAAGAAGCTACAGAAGTAGTTACCGAAGACATTGAGCAAACCGCGGCGGTAGGTATTGATTCTGCCAAGATTAGAAAACTTAGACCTTTCTTCACCGAGAAAAAAGACGAGTTTAAGGGAATTGTTTGGATCGAACCTAAAGCCCGGCCCAAATATACTAATGCGAACGGAATATGCACCTATTTCGCTCTCAATTCAGAGGGCAAGCCTGGAAACCTTCGTTTCCGTATTCAATATTATGCAAACGATTGGTTGTTTATTAACAGTTATACTTTCTTGATTGACGGTAACATTTACACGTTCTCGAATCCCGATGTTGAGCGCGATAATAACAGCATGATATGGGAGTGGTCCGATACAGGTGTCGCTCAAAGTGGAGAAGTAGCTCAAATTCTGAATGCAATTAAGAACGCTAAAGAGGTAAAAATACGCTTTAATGGGCGCCAATATTATAAGGACAAAGTTCTCACCCAAAAGGATATCAAAGCTATACAGCAACCAATAGAATACTTTGAAGCATTGGGCGGAAGATTCTAATAAGATAGTGTAACTAAGAATTTTTGAGGCGTTGCGGCACCGCCGCTGCGCTTTCGTGAACCGGACCTTGATCTCGACCATGAGGCATCAATACCATAACTCGGACTCTCGGAGAAATCCGGGAGTCTTTGTTTGGTACAAGCGTCCGCGATGGCATATTTAATGTGGATTCTTATATCGAACTTATGCTATATTAATGCCAAGCCACACTTGAGATGTAGCTTGGCATTAAATTTCAGTATTTTGATTGTGTCCTATTCGGAAACAGATTATTTGTCCCCAAAATCATATTTCAGCAGTGGGTGCTGCTGCTTGCGATGATTTTTACATGGTTGCATTTCACTGATGGATACTGACGATGGGTCAGCGACGGGTGGGGTTGCCTTCAAAGTAGTTGATGTATGCTTTGTTGACGAGGCGTATGCCGCCCGGTGTGGGGTAGTCGCCGGAGAAGTACCAGTCGCCGGGGGATGTGGGCACGGCTTTGTGCAGTCCTTCGATGCTCTGATAGAGTATGTCGACTTTGGCTCCGGTCGAGGGCGGTGTGAGCATTGCGGCAATCTTGGCTGAGATCTGTTCGTCGGTAAATGGTTCGTAGATGGCTTTGACGCAGTTTTCGAGTTTGGCGGGATCGGTGATGTGCTCTTGTCGTAGACAGCGTTCGTAGACTTCGCGCAACAGGGCGTCGCGGCCGGTTTCCTTTATGAGTTCGACTGCTGCCCGGAATGCGATAAATTCGCTAAGCCGTGACATGTCGATACCGTAGTAGTCGGGGTAGCGTACCTGTGGCGATGATGACACGACTATGATGCGGCGGGGGGCGAGGCGGTCGAGCATGCTGATGATTGACTGGCGGAGTGTTGTGCCCCGGACAATTGAGTCGTCGATGACTACGAGTGTGTCGCGGTGGTTGTCGATGAGTCCGTATGTGACGTCGTAGACATGGGCGGCAAGTTCGTTGCGGCTTTCGCCTTCGGCGATGAATGTGCGGAGTTTGATGTCTTTTATGGCTACTTTTTCAACGCGTAGTTTGTGAGCCATAATGTTTTCGAGGTTTTCGCGTGACAGATCTCCGTCGGCTGCCGCTTGCAGTATGCTGTCGGTTTTTAGACGATCCAGTTCGGCTTCGAGTCCGTCGATCATGCCGCGAAATGCCACTTCTGCGGTGTTGGGTATGAATGAAAAGACCGTATGATCCAGCTCGTCGTGGAGCATTTCCATGAGTCTGGGCACGAGGTTTCGGCCGAGAGCCTTGCGCTCTTGATAGATGTCGGCGTCGCTACCGCGTGAGAAGTATATGCGTTCGAACGAGCAACGCTGGTTGGTGTCTTCGCTGAGTATGTCGACGATCTTGAATTCTCCGCGCTTTGTGACTATGAGGGCTGATCCGGGTGTGAGTTCCTCGATTTGCGACTTGCGCACGTTGAGTACTGTCTGGATTACGGGGCGTTCGGATGCGAGGACTACGATTTCATCGTCGTGGTAATAGTAGGCGGGGCGTATGCCGTGGCTGTCGCGCAGGGCAAACATGTCGCCCGATCCTGTGGCTCCGCACATGACAAATCCGCCGTCCCAGCTGCCGGCAGCTCCTTTCAGCATTCGCGCGACATCGATGCGGTCTTCGATCTCCATGGTGAGCCGTGGTTCGTCGAGGGTGTCCCGCAGCTGCCGGTATATTCGTGAGTGCTCATGGTCGAGGGCGTAACCGAGTTGTTCGAGCAGTACGATGGTGTCGCTGTAGATGCGGGGGTGCTGTCCTTTCTGCACGACGGAGTTGAACATATCCTCGACATTGGTCATGTTGAAGTTGCCGCACATCAACAGGTTGCGAGAACGCCAGTTGTTGCGGCGGAGAAATGGATGGACGTAGGTTATGCCCTTTTTGCCGGTCGTGGAATAGCGTAGGTGACCCATGTATATCTCGCCGAGGAAGGGCACTTCCTCCTCGACTTCCCTCGATGTCGGGTCGGCGCACAATGCTGCGTCGACCTGAGGTCGGATAACGGAGAAAATATCCTGTATGGCACCTGTGCCGAGTGCTCGCTCGCGGAACACATATTCGTGGCCGGGCAGGGCATGCAGCTTGACGACGCCGACGCCGGCACCTTCCTGCCCACGGTTGTGCTGTTTCTCCATGAGCAGGTAAAGTTTGTTGAGGGCATAGGCATATGTGCCGTACTTTTCCTTATAGTATTCGAGCGGTTTGAGTAGGCGTATCATCGCCACACCGCATTCGTGTTTGAGTTGTTCCATCGGATTGGGTTATACTGTTTTACCGGTCTTTTCGCTTTCGAGCAGATCAATGTACTCAAAAGGCATGACCTTTATGAATTGGTTGACATATGATGTCCAGTTGTCGAGCATTTTTGCGGCAAGCGGACTGCGGGTGTGCTTGTAGTGATTACCAATTAAGGTGTACAGTTCGCGGCTATCTGCGGGATCTTCGACCAGTTGGAGCTCAACTGTCTGCAAATTGCAGAAGTAGTCGAAGTTGCCGTCTGGATTCCATACATAGGCAACTCCTCCGCTCATGCCGGCTGCAAAATTTCGTCCGACAGGGCCGAGAACTACAGTGATTCCGTCGGTCATGTATTCGCAGCAGTGGTCGCCCACGCCTTCGACAACGGCTGTCGCTCCCGAATTGCGGACGCAGAATCGTTCGCCGACCTGTCCGTTTATGTAGACTTCGCCCGATGTGGCGCCGTAGAGGAGTGTATTGCCGGCTATAGTGTTGAGAGCCGGATCGAAATTAGATCCACGTGGCGGGCGTATGTAGATATGTCCGCCGGAGAGGCTTTTGCCAACGTAGTCGTTGGCTTCGCCCTCAAGGGTAAAGGTGATGCCGTGGGCCAGAAATGCGCCGAAGCTTTGTCCGGCAGATCCGCGGAATGTGCATCGGATTGTGTTGTCGGGCAGGCCTGCATCGCCATATTTTTTCGCTATTGTTCCCGAGAGCATCGCACCGACCGACCTGTCGGTGTTGGCGATGGGAAAGTCGAGTTCGACAGGCATGGCATGCTCGATCGCCGGGAATGAGCGACCGATGAGCTCGCGGTCGAGAACGTGCTCGATGTCATGACGTTGGCCAGTGGTGCGGCGGAGGCTTACATGTCCGTCATTGTCGGGCATGTGCAGCAGCCTAGAGAAATCGACATCGGGCATGTCATTGAATGCCTCCATTGGTTTGCGATGGAGCAGATCGGCGTGTCCGATGATCTCGTCGAGAGAGCGGAATCCGGCTTGAGCGAGATGACGGCGCACATCGCGGGCGATAAATCTGAAGTAATTGGCTACATATTCGGCTTTTCCGGCAAAACGGGCACGAAGAGCAGGATCTTGTGTGGCTATACCTCCGGGGCATGTGTTGACGTGGCATTGACGTGACATCATGCATCCGAGGACGATGAGAGCGCTTGTCGCGAATCCAAATTCCTCAGCGCCGAGCATGGCCATGATCATCACGTCGCGGCCTGTCTTGAGCTGGCCGTCGGCCTGAAGTGTGACGAGGCCACGCAATCCGTTGAGCACGAGTGTCTGCTGTGTCTCGGCCAGTCCGGTCTCAAGTGGCATGCCGGCGAATCTGATGGAACTTGTGGGTGATGCACCTGTGCCTCCGCTGCCTCCACTGATAACGAGCAGGTCGGCTTTGGATTTGGCGACACCGGCTGCAATAGTGCCTACACCGCTCTCACTGACAAGCTTTACGCTGACAGTGGCTGACGGATTGATGTTTTTCAGGTCGAAAATCAGCTGAGCGAGATCTTCGATCGAATAAATATCGTGGTGGGGTGGGGGAGAAATGAGCGATATTCCCGGCTTGGATCGTCTGGTGCGCGCGATGATCTCGTCGACTTTGAATCCGGGGAGCTGTCCACCTTCACCAGGCTTTGCACCTTGTGCCACTTTTATCTGAAGTTCGTCGGCGTTGATCAGATATTCAGCCGTGACCCCGAAGCGTCCCGATGCCACCTGCTTGATGGCATTGCGAGAACTTGTGCCGTCGGCACGTGGTGTGAACCGTTCGCGGTCTTCTCCACCCTCTCCGGTGTTGGAGCGGGCGCCGATTGAGTTCATTGCTATAGCCAATGTCTCGTGGGCTTCGCGTGATATCGATCCGAACGACATTGCCCCGGTGACAAAGCGCCGTATGATATCACTCTCGCTTTCAACCTGATCGATGGGTATGGGTGTGCCTCGTTTCCAGTCGAGGAAATCGCGGATGAAAATCGGCTGCGGCTTGTCATCGACAAGCGATGCGAACTCAAGATATTTATCGAACGATCCGGTGCGTGTGGCCTGTTGCAGTGCTGCGATTGTTTTTGGAGTCCAGGCGTGTTGCTCTCCTTGTGGATGGAATGAATACTGACCGATGTGGCGCAGTGGAGCGGAGGCATCGAAATCAGGACTGTAGGCCTCGGCGTGGGCGGTCGATATAAGACGGTGTAGGTCATCGAGTGTGATGCCGCCGAGAGTGCTGTCTGTGTGGCCGAGATAGCGTTGCGCGATTGAGTTGCTTATGCCGAGCGCCTCGAATAGTTGGGCGCCTTTGTAGGATGTTAGGGTCGATATACCCATCTTTGACATGATCTTCAGCAGACCTTTGTCGATGGCTTCGACGTAGTGGCGTACAGCTGTGTCATAGTCGAGCTGCACCTTCTTTTCATCAACGAGGCGGTGTATTACCGCGTAGGCCAGATAAGGGTTGACAGCATCAGCGCCATAGCCCGACAAGAGTGCGAAGTGCATCACCTCGCGGGCATCGGCAGTTTCTACTATAAGTGCTGCCTGAAGTCGTTTCTTGCAGTTGATCAGATGGTGGTGTACGGCCGACGTGGCAAGCAAAGAGGGTATGGGTGCGTGATCGGAATCGACGCTGCGGTCGGAGAGAACTATGTATGTCTGTCCGGCATCGATGGCATCCTCTACCTCTTTGCAGAGCCGGTCAATTGCTTCCTCCAGCGCGGTTGCGCCGTCGGATACGCGGTATACCATGGACACCTTGCGTGATGAAATGCCTTTGTATCTCAGATTGCACAGAATATCGAGCTCGCGGTTGGTGAGCACGGGGCGTTTCAGCTCGATCATCTTGCAGAGCGCGGGACTTGGCTCAAGCAGATTCATGTCGATCGATCCGATGTAGCTGTCGAGGCTCATCACGAGCGATTCGCGCAAAGGATCAATCGGAGGATTGGTTACCTGTGCGGAATGTTGACGGAAATAGTCGAAGAATGTCGGGTGCTGACGGCTGAAGATAGCAGGAGGAGTGTCGTTGCCCATGGCGTTGACAGGTTCGTCGGCATCAATGACCATGGGGGTGATTTCGCATTCGATCTCCTCGTTGTGATATGCGAATGCGTGCAGACGTCGCTCGAAGTCGTTGACGCGATGCTCGACGCGTCGTCCTGAGTCGATTTTGTCGAGTTGTATGCGGTTGAGACCTATCCAGTCGCGGTAGGGGTACTCACCGGCAAGTGTGGCCATCAGTTCGTCGTCATGGAGAATGACGCCCTGCTGCATGTCGACCATCATCATTTTTCCAGGGTTGAGACGGCCTTTCTGCTTTATTTCCGACGGATCGAAAGGCAGCACACCGCTTTCCGAAGCGATTACGATAGTATCGTTGTTGGTGACGAGCCATCGTGCGGGTCTGAGTCCGTTTCTGTCAAGCATGCCTCCGGCAAACCTACCGTCACTGAACAATAGTGTGGCCGGGCCGTCCCATGCTTCCATCATTATCGAATGATATTCGTAGAACGCTTTAAGCTCGGGTGAGATCGGATTTTTTTCGTTGATGCTCTCGGGAATGAGCATTGCAAGCGCATGTGACGGACTCATGCCGGTCATCACGAAGTATTCGAGCATATTGTCGAGTGATGCGCTGTCGCTCATGTCGGGTTGCAGGATCGGCGAGACATCGTTGCCGTTGAAATTTGAAGGTCTGAGCATACATTCCCTTGCTTTCATCCAAAGCCGGTTGCCACGAATTGTGTTTATCTCACCATTGTGGCCGAGCATGCGGAATGGTTGTGCGAGAGCCCAGGATGGGAATGTATTGGTGGAGAACCGTGAGTGAACCAGCGCCATTCCTGTCGTGAAGTGTGGATTCATCAGGTCAGGATAATAATATCGCAGCTGGAGCGATGAGAGCATGCCCTTATAGGTAATGGTCTTTGACGATAGGCTGACGATATAGAAATCGTCTCGTCCGGTTAGTCCCGGAATTGCTGCAATCCGCTTCTCGATAGATCGTCTCAGCAGATAAAGGCGCGTCTCGATAGGATCGGTCGAATTTTCGTCGGCCACGAAAATCTGTTTTATTACAGGTTCGGCAGAGCGTGCTACCGGGCCAAGCATGGAGTTGTTGACCGGGACATCGCGCATGGCTATCATCGACAATCCGGCGTCGATGACTTCACGCTCTATAAGATCGAGGATCAGCGAGCGGCTCACTTCGTCACGTGGCAGAAAAAGCAGACCTGTGCCGTAGCGTCCTTTTTCGGGCACAGGAATGCCTTGCAGGAGTATGAACTCGTGCGGTATCTGCACCATTATCCCGGCACCGTCGCCGGTGTCAGGATCGGCACCTTCGGCGCCGCGGTGCACCATGTGCTCGAGCACCTGCAGGCCTTTCTCTACAAGTTTATGCGACTTTACGCCATGTATATTGGCCAAGAGTCCGACACCACAGGCGTCGTGTTCGAAGATAGGGTTGTATAGTCCTTTTGCGGCGGGATAGTTGTTTGTCATGATTTTAGATTTTTGGTAGGCGCGGGATGTCTCATCTGATGAAAAGCAGCTCGCGGTATTTCGGCAGAGGCCACATTTCGTTGTCGACAAGAAGCTCGAGTTTGTCGATGTGGTGACGTATCGTCTCGAGACATGGAGCGACGGTGTCGTGGTATGCAATGGCTTTTTCGCGTTCGTTTTCAATGACGTTTGCAGCTTTTCGGGCATTGACCATTCGTGTCACTTCATCGACGATTGTCTTGTTGTGGTGTGCGATGCGTTGGATAGTCGAACGGTCGGTTGATGTCATTTCCTCTCCGAGACCATTCTTGAAAAGTTTCTGCATTTTGTAGACGTTGTCGAGAAGCACCTGCAGGTAGCGGCTTGCAACGGGTACGATATGGTTGATTGCGAGGTCGCCGAGCACGCGTGCTTCGATCTGTATCTTTTTGGTGTACATCTCCCACTTTACTTCGTTGCGTGCCATAAGCTCACGTTCGGTGAATACGCCTGTTGAGGTGAACATGCTGATTGATTCAGGCCGAAGATAGGCGTCGAAGATTACCGGCACGTTTGTCTCGCAGTCGAGGCCACGGCGGGCGGCTTCGGCTTTCCATTCGTCGCTGTAGCCGTTGCCGTCGAAATGTATGGGTCGGCTCTGGCGTATTAGTGATTTGAGTTCGGCGAATATGGCATGTGTGAGTTGTTGCCCGGAATCAAGACGGCTGTCCACCGCCTGCTTGAAATTGGTGAGCTGTTCGGCCACGGCCGCATTTAGAGCGATCATTGCCGATGCGCAGTTGGCCGATGAGCCGACGGCGCGGAATTCAAAGCGGTTGCCGGTGAATGCGAATGGTGATGTGCGGTTGCGGTCGGTGTTGTCGATGAGCAGTTCGGGAATCTGTGCGACATTGATGCTTACGCTCTGTTTGTCGCCGGCAACCATGCGCACCATCTCATCCATGTCGCCCGATTCAATGCGGTCGAGAATTTCAGCGAGTTTGCTGCCCGTGAAAATTGATATTATGGCCGGAGGCGCTTCGTTGGCTCCAAGTCGGTGGGCGTTTGTCGCTGACATGATGGAGGCTTTCAGAAGACCGTTGTGACGATGCACGGCAGCCATTATGTTTACCACAAATGTGATGAACTGCAGATTGCCCATCGGAGTCTTTGACGGGGCTACGAGCAAAGTGCCTGTGTCAGTGCCGAGGCTCCAGTTGTTGTGTTTGCCCGATCCGTTTATTCCGGCAAATGGTTTCTCATGGAGCAGTACGCGGAAGTTGTGACGGCGTGCCACCTCGTTGATCAGCGACATGAGCAGCATGTTGTGGTCATTGGCCAGATTGGTTTCCTCGAATATAGGCGCGAGCTCAAACTGATTTGGCGCTACTTCGTTGTGGCGTGTCTTGGCCGGTATGCCGAGGCGGTGGCATTCGATTTCGAGATCGAGCATGAACGCTTCGACACGCGATGGTATAGCTCCGAAATAATGATCTTCGAGCTGTTGGTTTTTAGCGCTCTCATGTCCCATGAGCGTGCGTCCTGTCAGCACGAGATCGGGTCGTGCGGAGTACAGTGCTTCGTCAACAAGAAAATATTCCTGTTCCCAGCCAAGATATGAATAGACATGGTTGACGCGCGGATCGAAATACCGGGCTACGCCAGTCGCGGCTTTGTCTATCGCCGCAAGAGCGCGCAGCAGAGGTGTCTTGTAGTCGAGCGACTCGCCGGTGTAGGATATGAAAACTGTGGGTATACACAGTGTGTTGTCCATTATGAATACCGGCGAGGATATGTCCCATGCCGAATAGCCCCGCGCTTCGAATGTGTTGCGTATTCCACCGTTTGGAAACGATGATGCGTCAGGCTCTTGTTGCACAAGGAGTTTGCCGTCGAATGTCTCTACGATGCCACCTTTGCCGTCATGTTCGACAAATCCATCGTGTTTTTCAGCGGTTGTCTCGGTGAGCGGCTGAAACCAATGGGTGTAGTGTCGCGCACCGTTGTCGATTGCCCACTGTTTCATGCCCTGTGCCACGCTGTCGGCGTATTGCCGCGGAAGGGGTTCTTTGTTCTCTATAGCGTTCACAAGCGAATCGAAAGTCTCGCGAGGCAGGTATTCAAACATTTTTTGACGGGTGAACACCTTGCAGGCATAGTAGGCGGCCGGACGTTCGGATGGTATCTCCACATGTACGGCTTTGCGGTTTGACGCTTCCTCAACGACCTTGAATCTTAATGTTGACATGTCTGTGGTAGTAGTATATGTGTAAAATATGTTGTTATGAGATTGTAGATGCGTCGTAGATTACATTTTAAGATCATGGATGCGCTTTACCGCCTCGATAGTGGCTTCATGGGTGTTGAACGCCGTAAGGCGGAAATAGCCTTCACCCGACGGACCGAATCCAACACCTGGTGTGCCGGCTACAAGGCATTCGTTGAGCAGTTTGTCAAAGAACTGCCATGACGTGATGCCTTCCGGAGTTTTCAGCCATATGTAGGGGGAGTTGACACCGCCGACAGCCATGATTCCTTGCTGTCGCAGACCGTTGAGAAGCAGTGATGCGTTGCGCATGTAGTATGCCACATTTTCTGCGACCTGCTGCCGTCCTTCGGGTGTGTAGAGCGCTTCGGCGGCCCGCTGAATGACATAGCTCGCACCGTTGAACTTTGTGGTCTGACGTCGATTCCACAGATGGTTGAGTGACACGCGCTCACCTTTAGAGTCGACTCCGTAGAGATCTTTGGGGACAACTGTGTAGCCGCAGCGGAGTCCGGTGAATCCTGCGGTCTTTGAGAAGCTGCGGAACTCGATTGCACAGCGGCGCGCACCTTCGATCTCGAAAATCGAGTGTGGCACATCAGTCTCGGTTATATAGGCTTCGTAGGCTGCATCGAACAGTATGAGCGAACCGTGTTCGAGCGCATAATCGACCCATTGCTTCAGCTGTGTGCGTGTGAGCGTGGTGCCTGTGGGGTTGTTGGGATAGCATAGATATATCACATCGGGGTTACCTGACGGAAGTGCGGGTATGAAATTGTTGTCAGCGGTGCAAGGAAGGTATTCGATGCCGCTCCATCGCCCGTCTGCTCCGAGTTCTCCCGCGCGACCGGCCATGACATTGGTGTCGATGTAGACTGGGTATACCGGATCAGTGACGGCGATTTTGTCGGATATCGACAGAATATCGCCTATGTTGCCAGAGTCGCTTTTGGCGCCGTCGCTGACAAAAATCTCGTCGGCTGAAATCTCAATGCCGCGTGCACGGAAATCAATGTCGGCGATGCGCTCGGTGAGGAAGGGATAACCTTGCTCGGGTCCATAGCCGTGGAAACGTTCGGCGCAGGCCTGATCGTCGGCAGCGCGGTGAAGGGCTTCGATAGCAGCAGGACAGATGGGACGTGTGACGTCGCCGATGCCCATGCGTATTATCTCTTTATCGGGATGTTCTTCCTTGAATTTGGCAAGGCGTCGCGCCACTTCTGAAAAAAGGTAACTGGCAGGTAGTTTGCAGAAATTATCGTTGATCTTGAACATGATTGTCGTGTTGATGTGTCTGTGTTGTTATCTTTGATTACGGCGATTATATACGCCCTCGAACACTGTTGTGGCCGGGCCGGTCATCATCACGTGACCGTTTTCAGACCATGTGATGGCGAGGTCGCCGCCGAGCAGATGGACAGTCGATGATTTGCCGGCACGTCCTGTGATTGCTGCGGCCACCGCCACAGCACATGCTCCGGTTCCACAAGCCATCGTCTCGCCGCTTCCACGCTCCCACACTCTCATTTTGAGAGACCCGTCGGGTTGTGGTTCGACAAATTCGATGTTTGCCCGGTCGGGCCACATCGGGTGAATTTCGAGTTCGCGACCGATACTGTGGACGTCTATTTTCGATAGGTCATCGACGAACACAACCCCATGAGGGTTGCCCATTGATACGGCTGTGAGCCTGAATGTGCCGTGAGACGTGGTGACTTCGCGGTCAATGAATGATGTTTCGTCGCATCTGACGGGAACTGCGATGGCGTCGGTGACCGGCTCGCCCATGTCGACTGTCACACTGCTCACTTTCCCGTCAGGCCCGGTGGTCATTTCAAGGGTTTTAACGCCTGAACGGGTGTCGACTGTCAGATGCAGGCTGTCGGCTATGCCTTTGTCGTGGACATATTTCCCGACACAGCGTATGCCGTTGCCACACATCATGGCCTCGCTGCCGTCGGCATTGAATATGCGCATCATGCAGTCCGCCTTGTCACTTGGAAGAATGAGAATGATGCCATCGCCGCCAATGCCGGTGTGCCGGTCGCTCATCTCTATGGCCAGAGCCTCGAGGTCGTCGGGTGTCGATTGCATGCAGTTGATATAAATGTAGTCGTTTCCCAGTCCGTGCATTTTTGTGAACAGGATCTCAGCGCTGTCGTGGCTCATATACAGTTGATTTTAATATTTGTGTGATGACATGTTCACCACAGTGCAAATTTAAGCATTTTCCCACTTTCGACAACGTGGTCATGGCCTTTTTTCTGGCGGTCTATGTGGTGTTCTATCGTTAAAAATCATTACTTTTGCCATCATCAATCGAGATAGCTGAAATTATGAAACTGCGTCACCTTATCATCTTTATATCTGTACTCGCTGTGTCGATGCAGGCAATGTCGACAAATTTAGCTGCGGAACGTGAGTGCCGCTTACGGCTCGCTGAAACGACAGATCCGATTGACAGCCTCGAGATTCTGACCGATATTTTCGATGCGTCACCACTCTCGCGTCGAGGAGAAGTGGCGAAGGTGCTATATCCTCTCGCCGAACGTCTTGAGCGTACTGATCTGCAGCTCAACATACTCGCACAGCTGGCGTCCGCGTCATTTACAAATGATTCGGTCATGGCAGCAATAGCGGATGCGGCTGGGAATATTCCTGAATCAGATCTCCAGCGTGAGGTGCTGACTTATATTCGTGTAGTGAAACACGTGCGAAAGCAAGGTGTGTATAACGATTCAGCCGAGCGCGATCAAGATATTGTCGCGCTTACCAGAAAACTCAACAAGCCGATGCCGGATACTCCGCGAGGGGTAAGCGAGAGGATCTCGGATATGTTCACGGTTATCGGTTTTCTTCAACGCAACACCCCGGGTGTGCTTCTTGAGGATATTCTTGCAAAACTTGACGTTACAATGCGCAAGCTTCCTATGAAATCTCAGCTTCTCAGGTTGGCCTATTTCAACCAAAGTGCCGCAGCGTATACATTCATGGGTAAAACGGAAAAGGCGATAAAAGCCGACAGTATTTATCTATCTATCCTTGATGAGATGCAGCAGGAGGCGGAGAATAATGGCCGACAATATTGCACATATGATCGCAACCGCTATATCGGATACCGACGTATGTTGTACAATCATAGCAGTCTGCCGATCGAAAAAGTGCGTGAGATTCATGGTAAAATCAACGCGCTTATGCTTCGGGAGCCTGATGTGGCAGCCGATGTTGATGAAAATGGCCGTGCGCTCATACATTATTACGTTGCTGAACAGGATTGGGAGCATGCGGTGCCACTGATCAAAAAATATATTGATGTGCCTGAAAATCAGTGGACGCGACGTGTGATGCTTAAAAGTCTCATAACCGGAGCAGCGGCCTTGGGCGATCACGCGACGGAGGTGTCCGCAATGAGGGAATATTACCGGACGTTGGAGGATTACCTCGCAAGTCGATATGACGAGCGCATAAGGGAGCTGCAAATTGTTTATGGCGTAAATGATCTTAGTGAACGCAATGTGAAACTTGAGCAGGAGCGCAAAGAGTCGATCGAAAAAAATCAACGGGTATGGATAATCGTGGCTGTCACGGTGATCCCATTGCTGCTGCTGCTTTTGGTGGGTGTGTTGGTGCTTTACCGTCGGTCGAAGCGTCTGACACAGGATTTGGCTCAGTCTGTGGCGGATTTGCGCAGTGAGCGAGACAATGTGCTCCGCGCGCAGAAAGAGCTTATAGCAGCCAGAGATCAGGCTCAGGTTGCCAGTCGTCACAAAACCGACTTCATAAATAACATGACTCACGAGATACGCATACCACTCAATGCAATAGCCGATTATTCGCGACTGATAGCGGATTGTGCTGACGATGACAAGCGTCCGTATCTCGACCACTATGCAAAACTTATCGATCTGAATAACGAATTGGCGCAGACGATGGTCAACGACGTGCTCGATATTTCCGAAATCGACAATTCCCGTCTGAAGATCAACCCACAGCCTGTCAGTGCCAATGAACTCTGTACGATGGCGGTTGAAAGTGTGTGCCATCATATCACATCGGATGTGACCATGGACTTTGTCAAGCCGGATAGTGATGTGACGATCAACACCGATCCGCGACGGGTGGAGCAGGTGCTCATCAACCTGTTGAGCAATGCTGTGAAATTTACACGTGAGGGATTCGTGCGTTTGAGCTACTCCGTGGAAGATGGGCGAGTGCTCTTTTCTGTAGCGGATTCTGGCAGTGGTATACCGGAAGGAAAGGAAGATGTCATTTTCGAGCGTTTCGAGAAACTCGACAACACCACCCAGGGTGCAGGCCTCGGCCTGCCGATAGCCCGCCTCGTGGCCGGAATGCTCAGAGGCACTGTGACACTCGACCGCAGCTATTCTCCCGGAGCGCGTTTCGTCTTCTCGATCCCGTTGAAATAAAATTGTGAAAGAATTGAAATTGTACTGACCGAGTATTGTCACACCGCTGACATATGGGTGACAATGAGGTTGAAATGTTTGCACCGGCATTGCATGTGTGATACTTTTGTCGTGTCGCAAGGGTGAATATCCCGGCTTCACTTCATAAGGTCAATGCAATGAACAAGATTCTTAAAATACTTATCGTATCCGTAGTGTCTGTTGCTGCGGTAGTCGGTATATACGCTCATTTTAATGCGCAGTATCCTCATTCAGCCAAGGCTGGTGACGGCTCGGATGCGATCGCTGTATTTCCTTTGAGAAGTCAGGATACGATAGTGATGGCCGGGAACGTGATGTTCCGCATCGACACCGGTAGCCCGGTGTCGCTTCTTGCCCCTGAAGATGTCGATAGGCTGCGTGCCAATGGCGCTGAAATCACCGAAGAGTGGTTTCCGAGTCTTGGTCGTGACGTGTTCGGTGATATGTTTTTTACCGATAAGCGTTACCGTGTGAACATGCCGGTTGTGAGCAATGTGCTTGTCCGTGACACGCTTGGTGTCCGATATGTTCCCACCGGACGCAAGGTAAACGTCATTGAGGATATGATATTTCTCCCCGGCAATCCGGGTCAGGCAAGTGTGATAGGCACTGACGTGCTTGAATGCTTTATTGTGGAATATCGTCACGAAAACAATGCAATTGCCTTTTACAATAGCCGTCCGCAGGGATACAAGCGTCTGACCGATCTCCATCGCCCTAAGATCTCTAACCGTATTATCGGATGCGGTGGACAATATTACATCGATGTCACAACAGAGAGTAACACCAAACGCTATATACTCGATACCGGCATCGATTACGTCCATATACGTCTCCCGTTATGCGATACCCTTATGGTGAAAGCCCCGCTTCATGCCAAAACATATACTTCGTCACGCGGAACCGTAAATGCCAAATATATAGAGAATGCGTGGGTGAAGGTTGGCAATCGTGTCGGGTCTCATGAGGCATATTATGCTTCGGATGGTGAAGAGGATTATGCATTCAATCCGATAACATTTTTCGATCAGGATCTGTTGATCGATTTCAGTGGCCGCGCGCTCTACATACGGCCACACACCGGGTTGGCATCACGGCGTTGATTGTCCATGACTCGGGTACGTAACAATCTGAAACGACTGTTCAATAATGCGGTGAGCGAAGTGCTTATGCTCGTCGTTGTCTGTTGCCTTGTCACAGAGACAGTGTCAGTTCAGTTGAACAATGAGTGGACCACTCTGTCGATTGCGGCCAATGTTGCATGTGGTGCAGTCATGCTTGTATGGCTTGTGTGGGCTACATATATGCTGTGCAGTGGTCGTGAAATTAAGGAAATGCGACCCGCATCACGGAGGGTGGTGGAATGTTGCAGCGCAGTGCTCTTTGTGTATTGGTTTGTGGCGGCAGGCTATCCCCGGTTTGCCTGGCCTTGGATGATTGTTGTTGCATGGTTTGTCTGTTCGGCCGCAACAAGTTGGGTCATCAGTCGCAGGGAACAATGAAAAACGGACGCCTTTCCTGATCAATTGGATGAGCGTCCGTTTGTTTTTTAGCGTTGCTTTATCAAGCGGTCACAAGCAGTTTCTTTCGAAGGTTGACAAGCATGTCTTTTGTCATAGCGTCGAGGTCATACTGTGGTTTCCAGTCCCATTCCTCGCGTGCGCATGTGTCATCGAGTGAATCAGGCCATGAGTCGGCAATCTGCTGACGTAGCGGATCGAGCACATATTCCATCTCTAAATCAGGGACATACTCCTTGATTTTGTTGTATATGATCTCTGGGTCGAAGCTCAAAGAGGCGATGTTGAACGAATTGCGGTGAACCAGACGTGATGGATCGGCCTCCATGATCTCGATTGCAGCGCGCAAGGCATCAGGCATATACATCATGTCCATGAATGTGCCGGGTTTGAGCGGACACTTGAATTTTTCGCCACGCACGGCCGAATAATAGATGTCGACCGCATAGTCGGTGGTGCCTCCTCCCGGAGGTGTGGTGTAGGAAATGAGTCCCGGGAACCGCACCGAGCGGGTGTCGACGCCGAAGCGTTTTGTGTAGTAGTCGCTAAGCATTTCGCCGGTGACTTTTGTGACTCCATAGATGGTTTCGGGTCGCTGTATGGTGTCCTGCGGTGTTTTTACCCGAGGGGTGGCTTTTCCGAAAGATCCGATTGAGCTTGGGGTGAATACGGCACAACCACATTCGCGGGCAACCTCGAGTGTGTTGTATAATCCACCGACTCCAATTGCCCAGGCCAGCTGGGGGCGAGCCTCGGCAGTGGCCGACAATAATGCGGCGAGATTGTATATGGTGTCGACATTATATTTTTTCACCGCTGCGGCAATATGGTCGGGATTGGTGATGTCAACTATCTCGGCAGGGCCGCTTTCGAGCAATGCACCTTTGGGTTCAGCACCGGGGATATAACCACATACGACATTGTCGTTTCCGTAGATGTCGCGGAGCTTCATGGTCAGCTCCGATCCGATCTGGCCTGTGCTTCCGATAACCAAAATATTTTTCATCTTTCAGGTATAAGTTTTAAAGATTATGCCGTATCCAATGCTCATTGGTCGTGGCATGTGTTTTGAAAGTTTTACATCTGCAAAAATAATTTTTTTTTAGAAAAATATCATGTTTCGTGAGCATTTTATTAAATTTGTGAGACAGAAACCGACCTAAGATTATGGTTGAAAGTAACCTCTAAATATCATAAAACCATGTACAACAGTTTCAAAAAGCATCTTCAGAAAGAACTCCAGGACATCAAGGACGCCGGACTTTACAAGAACGAGCGCGTGATCGTGACTCCTCAGAGCAGCGGCATCGAGGTGGAGGGCGCAAATGGCGAGGTGCTCAATTTCTGTGCCAACAACTATCTTGGCCTGTCGGACAATTCGCGTTTGATCGAGGCTGCCAAGAAGGCGATGGACAGCAGGGGCTACGGCATGTCGTCCGTACGCTTCATATGCGGCACACAGGATCTCCACAAGGAACTCGAGCGTGCCATCAGCAACTATTTCAAGACCGAAGACACTATATTATATGCAGCATGCTTCGATGCCAACGGAGGATTGTTTGAACCGCTGTTTACCGAAGAAGATGCCATAATAAGCGACTCGCTCAATCACGCATCGATCATCGATGGTGTGCGTTTGTGCAAGGCAAAGAGATTGCGCTACAACAATGCCGACATGGCAGATCTCGAGCGCTGTCTTAAAGAGGCGGCCGGATGCCGCTACCGTATCATTGCCACGGACGGTGTGTTCTCGATGGATGGCAATGTCGCTCCGATGGACAAGATCTGTGAACTTGCCGAGAAATACGATGCGCTGGTGATGGTCGATGAGAGCCATTCCGCCGGTGTGGTAGGAAAGCGAGGCCGCGGTGTCGCAGAGCAGTTTGACTGCTATGGTAAAATCGATATTTTCACCGGCACACTTGGCAAGTCGTTCGGAGGCGCTATGGGCGGTTTCACCACAGGCCCCAAAGAGATAATCGATATGTTGCGCCAACGCTCGCGTCCATACCTGTTCTCAAACTCAGTAGCGCCATCGATTGTGGGTGCAAGCATCGAGATGTTCAAGATGCTCGAAGAAAGTGACGAATTGCATGACCGTCTCATGGATAATGTGGAATATTTCCGCAGCCGCATGCTCGATGCAGGTTTCGATATCAAGCCAACGCAGAGTGCGATATGCGCCGTGATGCTTTATGACGCAAAGCTGTCGCAGGATTTTGCCGCGGAAATGCAGAAAGAGGGCATTTATGTTACAGGATTCTACTATCCGGTAGTGCCTAAGGGACAGGCCAGAATACGTGTGCAGCTGTCAGCCGCACACACTCACGCGCAGCTCGATAAGGCCATCGCCGCTTTTGTAAAAGTCGGCAAGGCTCTCGGAGTGATAAAGTGATAATTCGATTCTGAATGATCTCAACAGCATCCTCTCGGCAGTGACCTCAATGTCTCTGCCGAGAGGATGTCTGATAAAAAGCCAAGAGGGTATATTATGCGGCGACGCGATATCCTGAGCTTGAGGGTATCGCGTCGGCATGGCTCGCCTGTGGAGGCGACCTTGTGGCTTGTGTTTATCGGGGAAAACATGGCTCGTAATGCGCCGATCCCGGATTTGATAGCCATTGATATATCGATTACGATGTGGACTTGCCGCGAACTCACCTCGAAGAGGGTTCGATGTGGCGTGTCGTGCCATCCGTAGTCTATCGTCAGAAAAAGCATCTCTGATGTATCATTATAACTTGTTTAGTGGCGTTTTGGTTGAGTTTAAGAAACTGTTTAAACTTATTTATCGCAGGATTTGAGAATGATTGTCATTTGGATTTTTAATCATGATGAAGGAGTTTAGGGGTTTCTAAATGACTGAATCATGATTCAAAATACATTGACAAGACTCTCAAAGACAAGATAAAATAAATTTTAAACAGTTTCTAAGCCCGCTGTTAACATTTATGAGTTGAATTTAACTTGTGCGGTTGCGTTGGATAGAGATAAAAAAAGTATATTAGTGCCGTAAAATATCACGACTGTCCATGATTGATTTCGCTTCACTTCTTTTCAAGATAGATATTCCTCAAGAGTGTGATCCGCAGGTCGGTTCTCTGCTTGTCGCCGAGCCATTTCTCAAAGAGTCGTATTTCAATCACGCGGTGATATGTCTTGTTGATCACAGTGAGGGACAATCGTCGATGGGAGTTGTCCTCAACCGCATAAGTGGACATGAACTTCAAGATCTTATTGACGGCATCAGTTGTGCCGACCCGGTGACGGTTTATTGCGGCGGCCCGGTAGCATGCGACCGGCTCTACTTCCTTCACACACTCGGCCCCGACATTATTCCCGACACTCGGGAAGTAAGTCACGGGCTGTGGATCGGGGGTGATTTTGAAGCGGTTAAAGATTATATCAATGCAGGCTATCCTGTCGATGGCCATATTCGTTTCTTTATCGGTTACAGTGGGTGGGATGCCGGCCAACTCGAAGATGAGTTGCGCCAGAGTGTCTGGGCGGTTACGCAGCCCGGATCAGCCGATACACTGCTTACAGGAGCTGAAGATTCGATGTGGCACCGCTATGTGCGCTCTATGGGAACGCCATATAGTTGCTGGCGTTATCATCCTCAGAATCCACGGGCTAATTGATTTGCACACGCACGTCTGATTCATTATCTTTGCACCAAGCAAATACATTACCTTAAATCAGACAACCATGTATACCACCGACCGGCGTATTGTCGTCACGCTCGATGCAGGAGGCACTAATTTTGTGTTTGGCGCTATGCGCGGATGCGAATATATCACTGATCCTGTCACATATCCGTCGAATGCCCATGATCTGTCATTGTGTCTCGACACAATGGTGCGCGGTTTCCGCGAGATCATGAGCCGCATAGAAGAAAAACCGGCTGCCATTAGTTTCGCGTTTCCGGGTCCGGCAGACTACCGCAACGGCATAATCGGAGGCTATCTGCCGAACTTTCCGTCGTTTCGCGATGGTGTGGCACTCGGGCCTTATCTCGAGCGCGAATTTGGCGTGCCGGTATTCATCAACAACGATGGCGATCTGTTTGCTTACGGTGAGGCTCTCTGCGGAGCTTTGCCTGAGATCAACCGACGTCTTGCCATGAGCGGTTGTGCCAAACAGTTCCGCAATCTTATCGGCTATACGTTTGGCACTGGTTTTGGTGTGGGCATAGTTGTCGACGGACGTCTTAACCGGGGTGATAATTCATGTGTTGAGACATTTTGTCTGCCTCACAAATCAAAATCGGCACTGATGGTGGAGGAAGGTGTGTCTGTCAGAGCCATACAGCGGGTGTATCGCGAGTTGAGCGGAGACATGTCCGAACTTACGCCGAAAGATATATGCGATATAGCCGATGGACGACGGTCTGGAGATGCAGATGCTGCCCGACGCTCGTTTGACGAGATGGGTGAGACAGCAGGTCACGCAATGGCTTTGGCAGCTTCGCTTATCGACGGCATCATAGTGATCGGCGGTGGCATCACAGCTGCACGCCATCTGATGATCGACGGCATCATGCGTTCGCTGCAGGCAACTGTTTGTTCGGCTGGCGGAGATGTGGTGCGCTGTGTGCAGCCCGAGGTCTTCAATCTTGACGATCCCGCAGAATTCAGCCGTTTCTCGGCAGGCGACCGACGGACGATAATGATTCCGGGTACGGACATCCCCGTTGTCTATGACCCGATGAAACGCATTGGCGTCACATTCTCGCGTCTCGGTGCAAGCCGCGCCATCTCGGCAGGCGCATATGCATTCGCGTTATCGGAAATCGACAACAAGTAACGCACAATAAGTTGCTTAAATGAAAACCAAACATATATTCTTTACAATCGCGGCTTTGGCCGTTGTGTCTTGCGGAGGGCAACGTCAGCAGGTGTCTCTCACCGGTTATGTAGATCCGTTTATCGGAACAGGTGACCACGGTCATGTGTTTCTCGGGGCTAACGTGCCGTTCGGTATGGTTCAGCTTGGCCCGTCGCAGGTAGTGAAGGGCTGGGACTGGTGCTCGGGCTATCACTATTCAGATTCGGTGCTGGTAGGGTTCAGCCACACGCATCTCAGCGGCACAGGTATCGGTGATCTCGGTGACATAACATTTTTGCCCGGTCTTGCACGCACCGACACAGTTTCACATTTCTCACATGCCGGCGAAGAGTGCCGACCGGGTTACTATAAGGTGCGTCTGGACGATAGCGGAATCGGAGCGGAACTATCTGCCACGACTCGTGCGGGCATCCATCGCTATACTTACCCGGAAAACACCGACACGGCATTTGTCCGCGTGGATCTCTCTTATGGTATCGGATGGGACAAAGCGTCATCGACACATGTCGGGATTGACAACGACTCCACTATATCGGGCTATCGCTTGTCCACCGGATGGGCCAACGACCAGCGGGTGTATTTCACAGCACGGTTCTCACGTCCGATTGTAGCGGCCGAGGTTGATTCCTCCGTGGCAGTGCTGGCTTTTATATCCGATGGTCGGCCACTCCTTGCCAAAGTGGGCATTTCGGCTGTCAGTGAGGCCAACTCGGCCAAGAATCTCGATGCGGAGATAGAGGGGTGGGATTTCGATGGTGTCGCCACCCGTGCTGACGAGGCCTGGAATGCTCAGCTATCTAAAATAATGGTAGAGACAGCCGACGAAACAGAGAAACGGAAGTTCTACACCGCCTTATATCACACAATGTTCTTCCCTGCGACATTCAGCGATGTCAACGGTGACTACAGGGGCGCGGACGGCAATATCCACAACACGGATGGCAAATTCACCGACTATACGATACTATCGCTTTGGGATACATATCGTGCCGCCCACCCGCTGTCCACGATCATACATCCCGAAATGCAATCGGATTTTGCCAACACGTTCATAAACATCTATCGACAGCAAGGCAAGCTGCCGGTGTGGCATCTGCATGGCAACGAGACTAACTGTATGATCGGCAATCCGGGAGTGATTGTTCTTGCCGACTTGCTGCTGAAGGGATATGTGGCAGACACAACGGGCGCTTACGAGGCTATGAAGGCATCGTGTATGCTTCAGGAGCGGTCGCTTGGCGAGTTGCAGCGTTATGGCTATGTGCCGTTTGATGCTCAGGGATGTGAAGAGAGTGTGGCCAAGGGCATGGAATATGCCGTGGCCGATGATGCCGTGGCACGTGTGGCTCGGAAGATCGGGCGTGATGACGATGCAGCATATTTCGAACGTCGTGGCAAGGCATATGCCTGTTATTTCGACAGCGTGACACAATTCATGAGAGGCCGGTCAATCGCAGGCGGATTCCGTGACGAAAAGTATAATCCGTTTTTTACGGCGCACCGTGCCGACGACTATTGCGAGGGCAACGGATGGCAGTATGTGTGGATGGTGCCTCATGACCCCCATGGACTTGCCGGACTTTTCGGCTCTGACGATAAGTTGATCGAGAAGTTTGACCGGTTCTTCACCGTCGAGGGCGATCTCGGAGATGAGGCATCGCCGGACATCAGTGGCATGATAGGCCAATATGCCCACGGCAACGAGCCGAGTCACCATGCGGTCTATCTCTACAGCTATTTCGGTCAGCCATATAAGTCAGCACCGTTACTGCGCCGTATAATGACCGAATTGTACCATAGCGAGCCTGCAGGATTGTGCGGCAACGAAGATGCCGGGCAAATGTCGGCATGGTACGTGCTGTCGTCGATGGGTATCTATCAGGTTGAGCCGGCCGGAGGTAAATTCATCTTTGGCTCACCGATGTTTGATAAGGCGACGATTGATGTCGGTGGCGGACGCAGTTTTGAGATTGTATCCCGCAACAATTCCCGTGAAAATATTTATGTGCAGAGCGCTACATTGGATGGTGAGCCATATGAGAAGTCGTGGATCGATTTTGCCCGTATAGCGCAAGGTGGACGTCTGGTCTTTGAAATGGGCCCGAAACCATCAAAAACATTTGGAACAAACGAAGATGCGCGCCCATAATCCCATTACATGGATCCCATCGGCATATTTTGCCATGGGTCTGCCTTTCGTAGCCATCTCGCTTGCATCTGTCATAATGCTCGCCGATCTTGGCGTGGACGAGGCAAGTATCACATTCTGGACCTCTCTTCTGATACTGCCATATTCGATAAAGCCTTTGTGGAGCCCGCTTCTCGAATTGTACTTTACAAAAAAGGCATTCGTGCTTGTGTGTCAGGCAATATGTGGAATGTGTTTCGGTCTGTTGGCCTTCCTGTTGCCGATTCCCGACTCGTTTGCGTGGCTCATTGCCGTCATGGCTGTCATAACATTCAGTGGTGCAACCAACGACATAGCCACAGATGGTATCTATCTGACCGCCATCGACAAGAAAACCCAGGCTGAGTATATCGGTTGGCAAGGGGCATTCTATAATCTTGCAAAGGTGCTTGTGAACGGAGGCCTCGTTTATCTTGCCGGCACACTGATACGTTATTTCGAGGCCACATCTCCGGGCAATGCGGCAACATATGCATGGATGGTCATAATGTCAATCATCGGAGGTGCGCTTCTGTGTCTTACGGCCTATCATTGGTTTTTTCTGCCCACAGGCTCGCGAAATGATGATTCGCCGGCTGATTTCCGTCAGGCTATGGTATCGCTCTATGACGTGTTCAAGGATTTTTTCACGAAACGTCATATATGGCTATATATCCTGTTTATTGTCTGCTACCGTCTTACCGAGGGTTTTGCAGTGAAAATGGTGCCTTTGTTTCTCAAAGCTCCGGTTGATGCCGGTGGCCTCGGATTGTCGAATGAAGCGATCGGACTTATCTATGGCACTCTCGGCACGGGTGCATTCATTCTCGGGTCAATTCTCGGCGGATACTACATTGCACGTTTCGGATTGAAGAAAGTGCTTTTTTCGTTGGTGTGTATCTTCAACATACCGTTTGCCATATATTTTCTGTTCGCCCAATTCCAGCCCGACAGTCTTGTTGTGATCGCGTCGGGGCTTGTGCTTGAATACCTATGCTATGGATTTGGCTTTGTGGGTCTGACGCTGTTTATGATGCAGCAGGTTGCTCCCGGCAAACATCCTATGGCTCATTATGCGTTTGCATCGGGCATTATGAATCTCGGATTTATGCTTCCCGGCATGGTCAGCGGCATGATCTTCCAGCATGTCGGCTATGAGATGTTTTTCCTTATCGCTGTGGTGATGTCGATTCCGGCATTCATCCTTGCAGCGACAGTTCCGTTCACCCATTCATCAGAATCAAAATAAAATTTAATTGATATGACATCACAGAATATGCCCTGGGAAGATCGTCCGCAGGGATGTAAGCAGCCCATGTGGCGCTTTTCGCAAAATCCTATTATCGACCGCTATCAGATACCATGTTCCAACAGCATCTTCAATAGTGCGGTTGTACCTTTCGGCGATGGATTCGCCGGAGTGTTCCGGTGTGATAACAAGGCTGTGCAGATGAATATATTTGCCGGTTTCAGCCGCGACGGTATTAATTGGGAGATAGAGCACGAGCCGATACGCTTCAAGGCCGGCAACACGGAAATGATCGAGTCAGACTACAAGTATGATCCGCGAGTGACATGGATCGGTGACCGCTATTGGATCACATGGTGCAACGGCTACAATGGTCCTACTATCGGCATTGGATATACGTTTGATTTCAAAGAGTTTTTCCAGTGTGAGAACGCCTTCCTGCCGTTCAACCGCAACGGAGTGCTTTTTCCGGAGAAAATAGATGGCAAGTATGCGATGCTGAGCCGTCCGAGCGACAATGGTCACACACCTTTCGGAGATATTTTCATCAGTTACAGCCCCGATATGAAGTATTGGGGTGAGCACCGCTGTGTGATGAAGGTCACACCGTTCGAAGAGAGCGCATGGCAATGTCTCAAGATAGGTGCAGGTTCAGTGCCGTTCCTCACCGATGAAGGTTGGTTGATGTTTTATCATGGTGTGATACGCACGTGCAACGGCTATCGCTATTCGATGGGTGCGGCTATTCTCGACCGTAGCAATCCGTCAAAAGTGTTGTGGCGCACGCGCGACTATCTTCTCGCACCAGCCGCCCCCTATGAATTGGCGGGCGATGTGCCTAACGTAGTCTTCCCTTGTGCCGCTCTTACAGATGGCAAGCGTGTGGCGGTTTACTATGGAGCAGCTGACACGACAGTCTGCATGGCATTCGGCTATGTCGATGAGATTATCCGTTTCGTGAAAGAAAATTCTTACGTTGGGTGAAAACGCAGATTCTGACGGCGCTATGTGCCATGGCATCTTTTTTGTCAGCTGATTGTGCTGAGATGCCCGACACTATGTTGTTGCGCTATGTCGATCCATTTATAGGCACAACCAATTTCGGCACGACCAATCCCGGAGCGGTTGTGCCTAATGGCTTGATGTCGGTCACACCTTTCAATGTCACCGGTTCTGAGATCAACCGTTTCGACAAGGATGCCAGATGGTGGTCAACGCCCTACGATGTCACTAATTCATTCCTGACAGGGTTCTCACATGTCAATCTCAGTGGCGTCGGATGTCCCGAACTGGGTTCTGTCGTCACGATGGCAACTGCCGGACCACTTGAGGTCGACTACCGCAAGTATGGCACGACATATACCGGAGAGAAGGCCTCACCCGGATATTATTCTTCGTGTCTGGCGAACTATGGCATACTTGCCGAAGCTACATCGACAGCGCGCACATCGGTGGAACGGTATACGTTTCCTGCCGGCCAGGGTAATATACTGATCAATCTCGGCATCGGTCTTACCAATGAGACCGGAGCATCCGTGCGCCGCGTCTCTGACACAGAGATTGTGGGTAGCCGTCTGATGGGCACGTTCTGTTATAATCCTCAGGCGGTTTTCACTATGTATTTTGCGGCACGCGTCAGCAAACGTCCTTCGTCTTCGGGCTTCTGGAAGATGCAGCCTGCCATGACCGGTGTGGAGGCCGACTGGACTCCCGACAACGGGACATATAAAGTGTATACCCGCTATGGCCGTGATATGTCGGGCGACGACATCGGTTATTGGTTTACGTTCGATAATCTCGCTCAAGGCGAGCAGATCGAGTTGAGCGTGGGTGTGTCGTTTGTCTCTGAGGAGAATGCCATGGCCAATCTCAATGCCGAGACCGCCGGGTTTGATGACGTGTTGGCATCGGCACGCCGGCAGTGGGCTGATCATCTGGGACGCATAGAGGTGGAAGGTGGTACGGAAGAACAACGCAAAGTATTTTATACGGCGCTATATCACACACTCATACATCCTAATATATTGCAGGATGTGAATGGCCAGTATCCTATGATGGAATCGGATGCCAATGGACATACAGAACGCGACCGATACACAGTTTTTTCCCTATGGGATACATATCGCAATGTGCATCAGTTGCTCACGTTGGTATACCCGCGGAAGCAGACCGATATGGTCAACTCCATGATTGATATGTATCGAGAGTGGGGTTGGCTTCCGAAATGGGAGCTGTATGGCCGGGAGACATTCACCATGGAGGGCGATCCTGCCACACCGGTGATCATTGACACGTGGCGCAAAGGATTGAAGGACTTTGACATGGATCTGGCTTATGAGGCTATGAAAAAATCGGCCACCTTACCCGGAAAAGAAAACCGCATGCGTCCGGATATCGATCCGTACATCTCACACGGATATGTGCCTCTGGGCATATTGAAAAGAGATGCGTCAGGCGACAATTCTGTCAGCCATGCACTGGAATATTATGTGGCCGACAATGCCCTGTCGTGGTTTGCGTCGGAGCGTGGCGACAAGGATTTCGCGCGTCAGCTTGCTGATCGAGCCAAGGGTTACCGTCACTATTACTCGACTGAGAGCGGCACACTGCGTCCACTCAATGCCGATGGATCATTCCTGTCACCGTTCAATCCCCGTCAGGGCGAGAACTTCGAGCCAGTTCCCGGATTTCACGAAGGCAGTGCATGGAATTATACCTTTTTTGTGCCACACGATGTCGAAGGCCTGGCTCGTCTGATGGGTGGACGCCGCGCGTTTGTGGACAAATTGCAGATGGTGTTTGATTCCGGACTATATGATCCGGCAAATGAACCCGACATAGCATATCCCTATCTCTTTGCCCGCTTCAAGGGAGAGGAGCACCGCACCGACCGTGAAGTGGAGCGGCTGCTCGGCAAATATTTCACGACAGCACCGGATGGTATTCCGGGTAACGATGATGCCGGCACAATGTCGGCATGGGCTGTTTTCTCGATGATGGGACTTTATCCTGATTGTCCCGGAGTGCCGGAGTATACGCTCACCGTGCCGACATTTGACCGTGTCACAATTCATCTCGACCGCGAGTTTTACCCGTCAGATTCGATTGTGATAGAGCGGACAGATGCAGCCTCGAACCGTTTGACGCTTGGCGGACGTAACGTCGGGCGACGTATTAGCCACGATGATCTCGTGGCGGGTAGACATATTAAATTTTTTGTGAATAAATGATTTATACATTCGATCCGATACTAAAAACCACTATATGGGGCGGTGACCGCATCGCTTCGTTCAAGGAGATTGACAATGCGCCAGCTTCGGTAGGCGAGAGCTGGGAAATCTCGGGTGTCAACGGTAGTGAGTCGGTGGTGAGTGAAGGCCCTGACAAGGGGCTGACCTTGTCGCAACTTATAGCGCGACATGGAACGTCGTTGGTCGGCGAACGTGTTTTCAGCCGTTTCGGCGATCAGTTCCCCCTGTTGATAAAGTTCATTGATGCAAATGCCGATCTGTCGGTGCAGGTGCACCCTGATGATGATCTTGCACGCCGTCGACACAATTCATTTGGCAAGACCGAGATGTGGTATGTCATAGATACAAATGGACAGGCTCATCTCAAATCGGGTCTCAGCCGGCAACTTTCACCGGATGAATATGTGAAAGCGGTGGCAGATAACACTATCGGTGACTATCTTAAGGAGTATGACGTGACTCCCGGTGATCTGTTCTATCTCCCGGCGGGGCGTGTGCACAGCATCGGAGCAGGGTGTTTCATCGCCGAGATACAGCAGACATCTGATATCACTTACCGTATATATGATTTTAACCGTCTTGGCGCGGACGGACGTCCACGCCAACTCCACACAGATCTGGCAAAGGATGCCATAGACTATACGGTCAGTGACGACTATCGCACGCACTATACCGCACGTCCGTGCGATATAACTCCACTGGTCGATTGTGATTATTTTACGGTGTCTCTGGTTGATACCGATAACTGCAAACTGGAGTTGCCACGTGTCGATTCGTTCATAGCCGTGATAGCTGTGGCTGGAGATCTTACGGTGGAGGCCGATGGCGAAATGATAGAGCTGAGGCGTGGCCATACGGCACTTATACCGGCATCGGTGTCTGTGGCATCGCTGCGTTCGGTGTTGCCTGCGCGTGCGTTGATAGCCTATCTCCGTTGACCTGTCGTTGTCTGATAGTATTGGCGCCCTGCTTTCCCGATGATAGGGATTGCAGGGCGCCGTTTTTGTCGTGGTGGAATACTCTGTGTCAGTCTTTGAGCTTGTCTGCGAGATTTTGAGCCGCATCCGATCCTTTCTGCAATAGATCGGCGGCGAAACCTTTCACTTTCTCGGCTACTGATTCGGCCTTTTCCGATGCCGCTTCTTTCAGAGCAGCTGCCTTTTCGGCTGCTGTATCTTTCACGTCTTCGAGTTTTTCCTTTGCCGCCACTTTTGCGGCATCGGCACTTACTTTGGCTGCTGAGGCCGATACTTTTGCTGCGCTTTCAGCGATCTGATTCTTGGTATCCATAGGACGTATTGTTTTTAGTTATGTGTTACATAAGCTAAAACAACAAGTAAGTGCTATGGTTCATATCCTACTGATCACAGTGGAGATCAGGTCGTTGATGGCAGTCTTGTAATTTGGAGTGGCATCGTGGCTCATGCGGTTGGCTATGATGGAGCAAACAGTCATGGCTTTGTGACCCATAAGCAACGCCAGGCCTTGCAAAGGCGCACTCTCCATTTCATAGTTGGTGATGCGACGGCCTGCGTGGCAGAACTTCTCGATGGAGGAATTGAGCTGTGGATTGGCCAATGGCAGACGCAGTTCCCTACCTTGCGGGCCGTAGAATCCTACGGCCGAGATGGTGTTGCCGCGCACCATGTCGCCGGCACCGATGCGTTCAACCAGTTCAGGATCGGCATTGACCACATAAGGACGTGCCCAAAGTGGATTCCAGTCAGTCTGATTGATGAAATCGGCTTCAAAATCGAGGTCGGCAACATCGTTGCGGCCGGCGTAGTAGTTAAGCACTCCGTCAAATCCGATGGCCTTTTCGGCGATTACCGGAGTGCCGAGCTTCAACTCGGGCTGGAGCGCCCCCGAAGTGCCGATTCTGACTAATTGCAGCTGACGGTGTTGGTCGCGCACTTCGCGGGTGGTGAAGTCGACGTTGGCAAGAGCATCGAGCTCATTTATCACAATGTCGATATTGTCGGGGCCGATGCCGTGGCTCAGACACATGATGCGTTTGCCGTTCACCGTGCCGCCGATCGTGTGGAACTCACGCGACGACACCTCGTAGTCACGTGTGTCGAAATGGCTTGCCACAAGATCGACTCGTCCGGGGTCGCCTACGAGTATGATGCGGTCGCAGAGCTGATCGGGATGGAGATGGAGGTGAAATACCGTACCGTCGGGATTAATTATGAGTTCTGATGAAGGAATTATCTTTTTCATATTTTAATTAGTGTTCGGGTAAACTTAATTATTCTGATAGGATTGTGTTGTCAGGCCAGACGATAACGGTTGCCGGGTATCGACACGACCAATCCCCGCAGTTCCATATCTATCAACAAGCCCATCAGCCGGTGGGTTTGCTCGTTGAGAGACATCTGTAGTTCGCTGAGACGCATTTCTCCGGCTTGCATCAGAGCATCGACAATGCGTTGCTCGACAGGGTCGAGTTCGGAGAAAAGCTCCTGCTGGAGACCTTCGACGGTTTTGCGTTTCCAATTCATTGTATCGGCGATATCGTTGATGTCGGATACAATCCGGGCCATGTTGCGGGCTATAAGATTGTTGCAGCCACGGCTATAGCGATCGTTGACGCGACCGGGCAGTGCGAATACTTCGCGATTATAGTCGTTTGCCAGCCGGGCAGTCACGAGTGCCCCGCCTTTGAGGTCGCTTTCGACCACCACGATGCAGTCACACATGCCGGCTACAATGCGGTTGCGTGCCAGAAAGTTGCCACGATGCACGGCGTCGGATGATGCGTACTCGGTCACGAGTGCCCCACCTGACTTTACGATCTCGGCCGCATAGCTGCGGTGTGCGGCAGGGTAGATGGTGTTGAGTCCATGGGCAAGTACTGCGACAGTGGGCAGTCCAGCGGCAAGGGCGGCGCGGTGTGCGGCCACATCGATGCCGTAGGCCAGTCCACTAACGATCACCGGCCGTTCGGCCAGTGTGTTGGCGAGTTCGGTCACGAGGCGATCGGTGAATGCCGTTCCGTATGCAGTAGCGTGCCTCGTACCGACGATTCCTATCATGCATGCGCCGTCGAGATTGCATTCGCCGAGAGCATATATCATGGACGGAGCGTCGTCGCATTCTCTAAGACGCACCGGATAGCCGCTGTTGTCGCCGGTGAAGAAGTGCGTGGTGATGCCATTGGCTCTGACGAAAGCTTCCTCCTGCCCGGCCTCGCGCAGTGCCCGTGAGCGCATGTCGTCGGCAAAAAGCTTGCTGTCGAAGCCCATGACGGCGGCGAGTTGGCTCGCAGTCATTGAAAAAAACTGCTGCGGATCGCCGCCAATGCGTGAGAGTATTGACTCTCCGAGCGACACATTCATTCCATGCAGCCTGCTGAATGCCAGTTTATGGACTAAGTCGCTCATTGCAGATATTTGCCGAATGCTTCGGCGAGTATGTCGCCGCGGGTGAGACGTCCGTTTTCGATGCAAGCCACTGTGATCAGCGCTTTCAGCACAGGCTCGCGGCCGGGAAGCCGGTAGAGATCCTGCCCGAACACAAATCGGGCACCTTGGCGTCTGATCCACAGGCAGCTCACGAAATGATCGGCCGAACGCAGCGGTGACTTATAGTCGATTTCCGCCCGCCGCAACACCGGATCGATGCCCCTCTGATGCATCGAGGCGAAGCTCAGACCGGCCCGTTCGCAAAACTCGTGGCGGGTATGTTCGAGATAATTGAGGTATACAGAATTGTTTACGATACCCTGGTAGTCCACTTCATAGTCGCGGACTTTCATCTCAAGCTCGAATATGTAAGGCACTTGTTCCATGATGTAAAGATACGAAATTAATGTCTGAGAGACAAGCTTTGGCACAAAAAGTGTTAAAATTTTGAATTGTGAATGAAAATTGTTAATTTTGGACATCGGCGGTGAACAATGATAGCGGCCGACATGTTTCTAAAGCAGTTTCAATTAAAAATCCCAAAACAACACTTATAAGATTATGAAAGCATTAAATGTATTTCTGGCCGTTATCGGCGGTGCGGTAGCCGGGGCTACAGTAGGTCTTCTCCTTGCTCCTGAAAAGGGTGAGAAAACACGCGAGGATATCGTGGAATACCTCAAGAGCAAGGGCATCAAGCTCCGCAAGAGCAAGATCGAGGCTCTCGCCGATGAAATCGCTGAAGAGATGGACAAGAAGCTCTGACGCATCTGCGTGCCGATTACCGTTCTCCTCTCTTCTTAATCATTCGTAAATAATTGTAAAATATTTTCATCCATTCCAGCAATGAATAACCTCACACTCCTGTATGCATTCCTTGGCGGCGCTGTCGTAGGCGCGGGAGCGGCCATGCTTTTCGCACCTGAAAAAGGCGAGGACGTGCGTGCCCGTATCAAGGCTCTTCTTCGTCGCAAAGGCATCTGCTGCAACGATACAGAGATCGATGCCCTTGTGGAGCAACTCACCACTGAGATTGACGACTGACGCCAGTAATACGGCGTGGCCAGCAGGCTGCATCGCGGTCGCCTGAGGGCGGCCGCATCAGATATGCTGTCTATCCATCCCACATCATCCGACCTATGTCAGAGAAAGAAAATTCATTTAAAAAGCTTTGGGACGAGATACATCGCTATCTTGAGCTCAATATCGAATATGCCAAGCTTACCGGCGCCGAGAAAATCACTGTTTTGGCAGCGGCAATGGCGACGTCGGTCATTGTCGGAGTCCTTGCCATTCTGATTTTCTTCTTCATCTCCATAGCTTGCGTCCATTGGCTCGGCATGGTCATCAGCATGGCTCTGGCCTATACGATCATGGCTGCGGTCTATGTTGTGCTTCTTGTTGTGGCGTGGCTGTTCCGCCGCCAACTCATAGTTGATCCGATAGCCAAGTTCATCTCAAAGCTGTTTCTACGCTAACCACCGTATGCTCCCATCACATATGACATCAAAACATGACCTTGCCAAAGGACTTCCGCACAAGCAGGACGATTGGAACGGCTACACTCTCGATGATCTTAAATACCGCCGCGCTTATGTGGCGGCCCGCAAGGAACTTGAGAAGGAGCGTATGTATCACAATCTGCATAACGTGCGCAAGGGTGCTGTCTCAACCGCAGCCGGAACTGCGCGGCGTGTAGCTTCGGCTGTGCCGTTTCTCGACACCGCCATGGTGGCGTGGACAGTGGGCTCGAAGGTGATACGTTTTCTCGGAAAATTCCGCAAAAAGAAATAAATTCGTATCTTCGCAGTCACAAACCGCACTGCCTATGAACGATTACACTGAGGCGCGCATCGATTTCACGCCTTGCACCGAAATCATGACCGACGTCATGGCCGCAATGTTGGCTGACGCCGGTTATGAAAGTTTTGTGCCCGATGATTCGGGACTTACGGCTTATATCCGATGTGAGCTTTTTGATGCCGGAGTGCTTGAGCAGATTGTGGGTAGCTTTCCGATCGATACAAAAATCGACGTTGCGACGACTGATATCGAGGGCAGGGATTGGAATGCCGAGTGGGAGAAAAACTATTTCCAGCCGATAGTGGCGGGGAATGGGCGCTGTGTCATCCACAGTTCGTTTCACACCGGATATCCCGAGGCGCAGTATGATATAACGATTGATCCGAAGATGGCATTCGGCACGGGGCATCATGCCACTACGTCGCTGATAATCGACCGGCTGCTTGATATGGATCTTAACGGTCGCCGCATGGTTGATATGGGAACAGGCACGGCTATTCTCGCCATACTCGCGGCGATGCGTGGGGCAGAGGTGACAGGGGTTGAGATCGATCCGTTTGCACATGCCAATGCGATTGATAACGCCGCTCTCAACGGTCATCCAGAGATCAAGTTGTTGCCCGGTGATGCATCGGTGCTGACGGATATAAAGGATGTCGATCTGTTTGTGGCCAATATCAACCGCAATGTCATTACGGCTGATCTGCCTTATTATGCGGCAACATTGGCCGATGACGCGCAGGTGATCTTCAGCGGCTTTTATGTCGAAGATGTGCCTGTGGTGGTTGCTGCTGCCGAGAAATGCGGGCTTGTGGCTGTGAATCATACCGAGCGTGACCGATGGGCCTCGCTCCTTCTGAAAAAGCGACCGGCATGAGCATTGTACGGCGCATAACATCAGTTGTGACCGGCATACTGGCATTGTCGCTGCCTGTGTCGGTGTCGGCGTCGGATCATTTCGCATGGGGAGCTGATATAGGAACTTCCATCGATGTGAGCGGACATGATATGTCCACACTGAATCTCGATGCTTTTTTCGGATATAAGAACAGTGTGATCGATATACTCGGTGCGGGAGCTGGCATCAATATGATGGTGGGTAACAGTTGCAGGGCGTTTCCGCTTTATGCGATAGTGCGCACGAGTTTCCGTTCTGCTCCGTCGTTGTGTTTTATGGATCTACGTGGCGGGTGTGTGATCGACAATCTGTCGGACGGCACTACGCAGACCGGGTTCTATATGTCGCCGGCGGTGGGATTCAATCTTGCCGTCAGCAAGAAGTTCAAGAGCTATATCACGGTCGGATATACCTACAATGGCATGAAATCGTATGGCGGTGAGTATGGTGTGAACGAGATACGCCACGGTGTGCATATGGTCACAGCGCGATTTGGCGTGACGTTCTGATCATCCCCGGGCTGTGGCGGCAAGAGTGACGAAGCTTGTCGTTACGTTGTGTACGGAGTGGTGTATTGCCGTGAGGCATGCGAGCATGGTGGCGCCTGTGGTGATGACGTCGTCAACCAGCATGACGTGCAGCCCTTCGAGCTCTATGGGGCGGGCTACGGTGTATACGTCGCGGGTGTTGATCCAGCGTTGCCAGGAATTTTTGCGGGTTTGGGTCGCGTGCTTTTTAGCGGCTATCAGGTTGTCGCCAACGGCTATGCCTGTCACGCTGCCGATGCCTTCGGCTATGAGGCGAGCCTGATTGTAGCCTCGTTCGCGTAGCTTTTGCCGGTGCATGGCAACCGGTAGCAACAGGTCGACTCCGTCGAAGAAACCGCTGCCGGCTATCTCACGGGCGTAGATGGCGCCGCATTGGTGTGCGAGATTTGCCATGCCGTGATATTTAGCGTCGTGAATGATCCGGGCGTATTCGTTGTGGCGGGCGTAATTGAACCATGCGGCAGCCCGGTCAACGGCTACACCGGGAGCGGCCACGCGCTCATGCAGGGTGTTGTTTGTCAATGTGTGTGTCATTGTGCGCGGTAGTTCGGTCAGGCATCTTAGGCACATGACTTGCTCGCCTTCGACAAGTGAGTCGTGGCACACTGCGCATACATGGGGGTAGATCATGCGCAGAATTGAGTCGCACAATTGCCGCAGCGGGGCAATCAATCTTCCGGTAGTTCCCACAGCCGCGGCGAGTTGATGATCTTCACGAGCAGATTGATCTCGAATCCCCGCGATGCTCCGAACCTGAGCAGCTTCATGCGGTTTTCTTTTGTCCGTTCCATGCCTGTGGCGCGGGATTTAATGACGGCGAATGCCTTGCGTTTGTATTGAACGGGGTCGATGGCCTCGTCGATGGCTTCGTCGATTGTGGTGCGGTCGATGCCTTTTGCCCATAGTCCCTGGGATATTTTCCATTTTCCCCAGCCGTTGAACATCAGTTTGTCGTGGGCGAAGGCGCGGGCGTAGCGGGCGTCGTCGACAAATTTAGAGTCGACAAGCTGCGCGATCACACACTCGGCATCGTCAGGAGTAAGTCCCCAACGTGACATTTTCCTGCGCAGGTCGGATCGGCACTGTTCTGATCCGGCGCAAAGCGCCTGCAATCTCGACAGTGCCACCTCGCGGCTCATGGGTTTGCGCATCGTTCTCATCGTGGAGGCCGGGTGGCTGACAGGAAACGTTTCTTGCGTGAGGAGTCGAGAGTCAGAGTGACGTTGTCCCATCCGTCTTTTCTCATGTGGGCGGCGAGGGCGTCGTCCGTCAGAGGGTTGAGCTCGAAGTAGATGCGTCCGCCGGGATTGAGGGCTGTGGATGCGTAGGCGCACAGGGCGGTGTAGAATCGCAAAGGGTCGTCGTCGGGGACGAACAGGGCTGAAGAGGGTTCGTGGTCAAGCACATTCGTGTGCATTTCAGCCCGTTCGCTGTCGAGCACGTAGGGGGGATTGCTGACGATGATGTCGTAGACGGGATTGTTTTCGGCTGTGAGATGAAGTATGTCGGCCTGTTGCCATTGGGCGTCAACTTTGAGCCGTGAGGCGTTGGCGCGTGCTACGTCGAGAGCCTCGTGGCTGATGTCGATGCCCGTGACTTTTGAAAATGGCAGATAGCGTGCAAGAGCCAGTGCGATGCAACCGCTGCCTGTCCCGGCGTCGAGGATGCGCAAATCCTTGCGGTCGCGGTTGTCATCAATGATCAGTTCGACGAGTTCTTCTGTCTCGGGACGAGGGATGAGGACGTTGCTGTTGACGTCGATGCGCATTCCCATGAAAGTTTCATAACCGAGGATGTATTGCAGGGGTACTCCTTTCAGAAGCCGGTCGACAATGCTGTTGATCAGTTCCACTCTCACCGGTGCGGCATCTTTGTCGCCGTCGATGAGCAGGTCGGTACGCGAGCGTGCAAACACGTGTTCCATCATGGCCCGTACCATCCAGTCGGCTTCGTTGTGTCCGTAGACAGGCTGCAGGCGGTTGCGTGCGTTGCGTGCGGTTTCAGAAATAGTCATATGCAAAATTAAGGATTTTTTTAACATATAGGTGTTTGCGGTTGTTAGATAAGTGAGAGTTCAATTTAAATTAAAAAAGATTTTCATTAGTAATTGCCATCATTTTGGTTCATCTTCGGATTTCTTTCGGTCTCTTTCCCTCTCATCGTCAGTCACGTAGCTCGCTACGTTCCCTCCTCTTCGAGGAAAATAGTCTCGAAATAAATCTCGAATCTAAACCAAAATTTAAAATGAACACTCACTTAAGTAGAAGATTTAAATGACAGTCTGGTTGTTTATGAAACGTTTGCTATTTATTTTGAGTTTTATTGTCGCTGTGATAGTGCCTGTCCGCTCTGCTGAATTCAGGTGGATCGGGTCGCGCTGGTGGGGTATCAGTGTCAGCTACAGTCAGAAATGGTATAGCTACTCGTCGGGCGGCGAGCGCCATTGGGTGAATTTCTGGGGCGAGGGGGGCAATATGCAGGGAGTGCAGTTCGGCATACCTGTGCAGCCTGTGTTCCGGTATGGGCTCGGGTTGAGTTCAGGCGTGTTCTGCGAGATCTATTCATGCCGCAACAAGGCGGAGACGTCGCGCATTGAGGATGTGGCGCTGTATTTTCCTCTGCATGCCATGTGGCGTCATGATCTGAACAGCAAAGTGAGTTTGCATGTCACTACGGGCCCTGGGCTGACAGTGGGCATGGTGCAAAGAGTGATAGATCCGACAGACTCGCAGGCTCATCAGTATTATATGAAATATAATGACGGATCGCCGCGGAGGGTAAATTTCTATTGGGAGGCCGGGGCAGGGGTCACGGTGGGAATATTCCGCTTTAACGCCGTTTACAGCATCGGGCTGACGCCGTCGCGCCGATATCTGTCGACCATGGGTGCGATGACGCATTTTTATGCCGCGACACCAACGCGTCTTACGTTTTCGGCGGCTCTGGTGTTCTGACCAGGCTTTCAAATCAAAATTGCCGGATTTTCAAATCAAATTTTGTGTTGTAAAACATAGTTTTTGGCAAAATGACGCAAAAAAACGCTCTGCAAGCCCATTTTTTTGAAAAAATGGGTCGGAAAATGCTTGTTATTTCCGAATTATTTGTAATTTTGTCGCGTTGAAACGCCAAGCGAGGCATTCGACAAAAGATAAAATAGCGAAAAGATATCAAGGACTTTTTCATTGATACAATTTAGACATTTAAATAAATCCACTGACGTTAAGTACTATGTGTAAGCAGCGACGCGTGTCCGTGAGGCCACGCGTCGATTGTTTTCGGTGCTTCCGAAACGAAACCGAGCGACTGCGGTGCATGACACCGTGGTCGAATTTTTTGATGATAAGAATGTCAATGTGCTCTCGCTGCCGTTTTCGCTTTAGGCGGCGGGGGC
>CANOUR010000013.1 GCA_947570265.1 uncultured Bacteroidales bacterium
CCAAATGACAATCATTCTCAAATCCTGCGATAAATAAATTTAAACAGTTTCTAAGTGAGTGTTCAATTTAAATTAAAAAAGATTTTCATTAGCAATTGCCATCATTTTGGTTCATCTTCGGATTTCTTTCGGTCTCTTTCCCTCTCATCGTCAGTCACGTAGCTCGCTACGTTCCCTCCTCTTCGAGGAAAATAGTCTCGAAATAAATCTCGAATCTAAACCAAAATTTAAAATGAACACTCACTTAATTCTGGATTGATGCGAGCAGGTCGGCAACGACGAAGTTGCTGCCTCCCACGAAAACCATATCGCCCTTGCCCGCTGTGGCAAGGGCTTTTTTGTAGGCTGTGGCCACGTCGGGGACGATGTCGCCGTCGAGGCCGTGGCGGCGTGCTTCGGCGGCGAGGTCGGCAGCGGAGCGTGCTCTTTCGACCGATGGTTGGGTGAAGATGAGATGTGTGTTGCCGATGCGTGCTACATGATTGAGGATATGGTCGATGTCCTTGTCGTTGACGAAGCCGAGAATGATGTGTTTTGTTCCGGGAGCAGAGGCGGCGATCTGAGGCCCGAGATATTGCCATCCGCCTTCGTTGTGGCCGGTGTCGCAGACCCGCAGAGGTTCGTTGCCGAGCACCATCCACCGGCCTGTCAGTCCGGTGAGGCTGACCACTTCCTCAAAACCGCGCCGTATGGCGTGGGGAGGGATATTGAGCGCTTGCGCGGCGGCGAGAATGGTGGCTGTGTTCTTGAGCTGGCATGATCCGCGCAGTGCAGCGTGGAATGTGCCAGCGATATCGGTGGTGAATGTGAAATCATCGGTGACCGATGTCCACCATTGCTTTTGATCGGCAAAGGTGATGGGTGCTCCGACCTGCGCGGCTTTGTCCTCGAACACGCGGCGGACTTCGGGCTGTGGGGCTTCGCCTATGATGACGGGGATGCCCGGTTTGATGATGCCTGCTTTCTCGCCTGCGATGGCCTCGAGGGTGTCGCCGAGGAATGCGGTGTGGTCAAATGATATGTTGGTGATGACGCATAGGCGGGGGGAGATGATATTGGTGCTGTCGAGGCGTCCGCCGAGTCCGGCTTCGATGACGGCTATGTCGACATTCTCGTTAGCGAAGTGCTCGAATGCCATGGTCATTGTGAGCTCGAAGAATGAGGGTGAGCAATCGATGTCCATGTTGAGGAAACGTTGGGTGAAGTCGGTGACGGCACTGCGGGGGATCATGTGTCCGTTGACGCGTATGCGTTCGCGGAAGTCGACAAGATGGGGCGATGTGTAGAGTCCGACTTTCAGGCCGGCGCATTGTAGCATGGCTGCGAGGGTGTGGGCTGTGGAGCCTTTGCCGTTTGTGCCAGCGATGTGGATGGTGGGGTAGCGGCGGTGGGGGTTGCCGAATGCATTGTCGAGCATGATTGATGTGCCCAGTCCGGGCTTGTATGCTCCGGCGCCCTGACGCTGAAAGACGGGGAGAGAGTTGTAGAGGAAATCGATGGCTTCGTTATATTCCATAAATGTGTCAGAATATGATAAGGCCGGAGAGTCCGGCGATGCAGATGATGAGTATGGGATGGATCTTGGCGAAATATACGAGGCAGAATGCGGCGGCGCAGATGGCGGCTGACCATGCCGCGTCGGAGGCGGTGTGGCCGAAGTTGTCGCCGTTGATGAGCAGGAGTGCCGCCGAGGCTATGAGCCCGACGACTACGGGGCGCAGACCGGTGAAGATGCCTTTGATGAGTGTGCTGTCGCGGTGGCGCGAGATGTAGTGGCTTGTGAATGTCACCAACAGGAATGATGGTAGGACGACGACCAGTGTGCATAGGACAGAGCCGATGATGCCCCATGCCACGCCTGACAGCGCCGGGGATGAGATGCCGGGTGCGACATAGCCGATGTATGTGGCAGAGTTGATGCCGATGGGCCCTGGTGTCATCTGCGATATGGCAACGATGTCGGTGAATGTCTGAGAGTCGATCCATCCCGGGCCTACGATCTCGCGCTCAATTAGGGCGAGCATGGCGTAGCCGCCTCCGAATCCGAATAGGCCGATTTTAAGGTAAGCCCATATGAGTCTGAGGTAGATCATTGTTTGTTGAGATTTTTTGTGGCACGGCTGATGGCGATATAGCCACCGATGCCTCCGAGGATGATGTAGAGAATGGGATTGGACACAACAGGCAGGCGCGACCATATGAGAAGCGCCACGATGATGGGAATGAATGCCGTTTTATAGTTGAGGCGGACTGCCCGGGCACTTGAGATGACGGGGGCGATGATGAGGGCTACGACTGCAGGGCGTATGCCTTTGAAGATGCTGCTGATGATTTCGTTGCCTTTGATGAGGTCGGGCGTGAGAAAGATGGCGATGGCGAGGATGATGAGAAAGGATGGCATGATGGTGCCGAGAGCTGCCGCGATGCTGCCGCGTGTGGAGCGGAGTTTGTCGCCGACGGCGACGGAAATGTTGACGGCGAGAATGCCCGGGAGGGATTGCGCTACGGCGAGCAGGTCGAGAAATTCGTCGCGTGCAATCCAACGGTGACGGTCGACGATCTCTTTCTCGATTATCGATATCATGGCCCATCCGCCGCCGAATGTAAATGCTCCGATCTTGAAAAAGGTGGAGAACAGTTGCCGGCACAGGTTGGAGTTTTCGGGTTGCATAGCTGGGCGCAAAATTAGCGAGAATTTTTCTAAATTTGTGCCCGCTTTGCGAACAAACGGGCGTCGGAAAGCATTTATTTTTGTATAAGTAAAAAATAACATCTATTTATTTGTCAGATATGAGAGCTATCACCACCACAGCATTAGCAATGCTCCTGATCGCGGGGGCAGGTATGTCAACAGGTTGCAACTCTATGAAACAATCGTCGAAGCCGGCAACGGCTGAAAATGCGCGTCCGGTCACCGGTGCGTCGTCATCTACAAAGTCAGTGGCACAGGAGCTTGTGGGCGACTGGGCTATCATTGACGTGAAGGGGCATCAGGTTGTAAGCAATGAGGCGGAGTATCCCCATATGGGATTTGCCACGAATCAGGATAATCCGGGATGGGTGGATTTCTATGCCTACAACGGTTGCAATTTCATCAACGGGGTGGTGGCTCTGAAGGGGTCGAAGATAGCCAAGCAGGGTGACTTTGCCGCTACGATGAAGCTGTGTCACGATGCAAAATATGAAATGGCCATATCGACCGCTCTTGAGCAGATGAAGACGCTGAGAATCGACAAGATCAACAATGAATCGTTTCTGTATCTGATAGACGGCAGCGGTCAGACGTTGATGACGCTGAGAAAGCATAACCTGAATTTCCTCGAGGGGGCATGGAAGGTGAAGTCGATCGATGGTCAGCGCGTGCCTTCGGAAGTGGGTATCCAGATTGTGGTTGATCTGCAGACGAATACGGTTCACGGCAATGCCGGATGCAATGTGCTCAACGGTCTTGTGAAGGTAAACATGGATGTTGAGAATGGAATCAGTTTCGCGGATGTAGCGACAACGCGCATGACGTGTCCGAACATCGCATATGAGTCGCAGTTTTTGCAGGCTCTCGGCAAGGTAGCCACGGCAACAGGCAATGACAGCAGAGCGCAGCTCCGCGATGCTTCGGGAAAGACTGTGGTTGAGCTGGAAAGACTTAGCAAGGCTGATCTTCAGGCAAATCGCTGATCAAAGAGTGTGTCTGGATTTAACACACTCTTAGGGCTTGAATATATATAAATAGCGTGCTCCGATTTTGTAGTCGGGGCACGCTATTTTTGCGGGGTTCGGGAATAATTGCTAATTTTGTACTCATTACAAATAAGACAATGAAAGATATTCGACCGATTACGTTTGGCGGAGAGCCGGATGATAGTCCACTCATCATAGCCGGGCCTTGCAGCGCCGAGACCCGTGAGCAGGTGCTTACAACAGCCCGAGAACTTTCGACGGCCGGATTCACACTGTTTCGTGCCGGAATATGGAAGCCGCGTACACGCCCCGGTGGATTTGAGGGCGTGGGGGCGAAGGGGCTCGAATGGCTCAAGGAGGTCAAGGCTGAGACTGGGATGCGTGTGTCGACTGAGGTGGCTACCCGCGCGCATGTGGAGGAGGCTTTAGCCGCGGGAGTCGATCTGCTGTGGATCGGTGCGCGAACGTCGGCCAATCCGTTTGCGGTGCAGGAGATAGCCGACACACTTGAAGAGGCGGGAGTGGATATACCGGTGTTGGTGAAGAATCCGGTTAACCCTGACATAGAACTGTGGATCGGTGCGCTGCAGCGGTTGTATAATGCCGGATTGCGGCGTCTGGGAGCCATACACAGGGGCTTCAGCACGTATGGAAAGAGTGTGTATCGCAATGCGCCTCTATGGCATATACCGATAGAATTGAGTGTGCGCTATCCAGATATGCAGATCATATGCGATCCGTCGCACATGGGGGGCAGGCGTGATCTGATCGCGCCTTTGTCTCAGCAGGCTATGGACATGGGTTTTCACGGGCTGATCGTTGAGAGCCATTGCAATCCGGATTGCGCGCTGAGTGACGCTGCCCAGCAGGTGACGCCGGAGATGCTGGGATACATTATCGGGTCGATCGTGATGAGGAAGGCCGGTCAGCCGACCGAGCGGCTAAAACTGCTCAGAGAGCAGATCGACGGGATAGACAGTGAACTGGTGGAGGTTCTGAACAAGCGGATGCGTATATCGCGTGAGATAGGGCGGTATAAGCGGGAGAATCGCATGCCTGTGCTGCAGTCGTCGCGATTCAGCGATGTGGTGTCGAGCCGTGTGAAGGCCGGCGAAGAGATGGGCATGAGTCGCGAATTTATGAAGACTGTGCTTCTTGCCATCCATGAGGAATCGGTGAGACAGCAGGTGGAGGTGCTCAATGAGCGCGATCAGCAGCAGCAACAGTGATGTCACCGGACGATGAATCCGCCTGTGCCGGCCAAGAGCATCAGTTTGATCATTCGTATGTTGGATTGCGAGAAGCGCCCCGGTTGACCGGGGCGCTGTTGATTTGATGAAGTCGTGGTGAGGGTTGGATCGTCAGCCGCATTTGGATGTGCCGCATGAGGTGCAGATGAGGCATCCTTCCTGATATATGAGGGATTCCTGACCGCAGTTGGGGCATTTTTGCCCGACGGCGTTGGTGCCGTTGGGCAGATATTTCTTGAGGGCACGCTCGACACCCATTTTCCATGTGTTGATGGACTGATTGTCGAGTTCGAGACCGCCTACGAGCTTGAGAACCTGATCGATGGGCATTCCATAACGGAGTACGCCGGAGATGAGTTTGGCGTAGTTCCAGTATTCGGGATTGAATTTTTCGCTGAGGCCTTCGATCGTGGTCTTGTAGCCACGTTTGTTGGTGAACTGGAAGTCGTAGCGCTTGTTTCCGTCGGGATCCATTGCTTTGACAATCTTGCCTTTAGTGACTGATTTGGGGCAGAAGATGCCGTCTTCGTCGTCGGCGAGACCGGTGAAGATCTCGTAGGGTCGTCCGTCAACGAGTCCGACGAACGCGATCCATTTTTCTTTGTTGTTTTGAAAGCGCACTACGTCGGCTTCGAGTTCGATCGGTCGTTTGGCGACATGGGCGGGAGTGACGGCGATCGGCATTTCTTCTTTTTTGTCTTTCTCGACTGCTACGAGCACACCGCTGCGCGATCCGTCGCGGTAGACGGTGCATCCTTTGCATCCAGTGCGCCATGCCTCGACATAAAGATCGTTGACAAGCTCCTCGCTGACGTTGGATGGCAGGTTGATGGTCACGGAGATGGAGTGGTCGACCCATTTCTGTATGGCGCCTTGCATTCTCACTTTCTCGAGCCAGTCGACATCGTTGGCGGTTGCTCCTGCGTAGGGTGACCGTGCCACGAGTGCGTCGATTTCTTCCTGAGAGTAGTCGTGGCGCACGTCGATGCCGTTGACGCGCATCCATTCCTCGAATTTAGGATGGTAGACAGTGTATTCCTCAAATGAGTCGCCGCTGTCGTCGACATAGTCGACACGCACGTTGGGGTCGGACGGGTTGACCTTGCGGCGGCGACGGTAGACCGGCATGAAGACCGGTTCGATGCCGGAGGTGGTCTGTGTCATCAGGCTCGTGGTGCCGGTGGGGGCAATGGTGAGGCATGCGATGTTGCGACGTCCGTATCTGGCCATTTCCTCGTAGAGCGCGGGATCGGCTTGACGTATGCGTGCTATGAAGGGGTTGTTTTTCTCGCGCTCGGCATCGTATACCTCAAATGCGCCGCGTTCGCGAGCCATCTGTGTGGAGGATGCGTAGACGGCGAGAGCGAGCGCACGCTGGACGCTTACAGCAAATTCGGTGGCTTCGGGTGTGCCGTAGCGCAGCCCCATTGCGGCAATCATGTCGCCTTCGCCAGTGATGCCTACGCCGGTTCGGCGACCCAGAAGTGTCTTGCGGAGTATTTTGTTCCAAAGGTCGAGCTCGGTGTGCTTGACTTCCTCGCTTTCGGGGTCGGATTTGATTTTTGCGATTATGGCTTCGATCTTTTCTTTTTCGAGGTCGATGATGTCGTCCATCACACGCTGTGCTTTACCGACGTGGGTGGCAAACATGTCGAAGTCGAATGTGGCTTTGGGTGTGAACGGATCGCGCACGTAGCTGTAGAGGTTGATGGCCAGCAGGCGGCAGCTGTCGTAGGGACAAAGCGGAATTTCGCCGCATGGGTTGGTGGAGATGGTGCGGAATCCGAGATCGGCGTAGCAGTCAGGCACACTCTCGCGGATGATGGTGTCCCAGAATAGTACTCCCGGCTCGGCGCTTTTCCATGCGTTGTGGACAATTTTGCCCCATAGCGCTTTTGCATCGATCTGTTTTGTGACCGATGGATCGGTCGAGTCGATAGGATATTGCTGGGTGTAGGGTGTGCCGTCGAGAGCTGCTTGCATGAATCCGTCGTCGATGCGCACTGATACGTTAGCTCCTGTGATCTTGCCTTCGGTCATCTTGGCGTCGATAAAGTCTTCGGCGTCGGGATGCTTTATTGAGGCCGACAGCATGAGCGCTCCGCGGCGTCCTCCCTGAGCTACCTCGCGGGTGGAGTTGGAGTAGCGCTCCATGAACGGCACAAGGCCGGTGGATGTGAGAGCGGAATTGTGGACTGGAGTGCCTTTGGGACGGAGCGACGAGAGGTCGTGTCCGACTCCGCCACGGCGCTTCATGAGCTGCACCTGTTCCTCGTCGATCTTGAATATGGCGCCGTAGGAGTCGGGGGCGTTATCGAGGCCGACAACAAAGCAGTTGGACAGTGACACTGTCTGCATAGTGTTGCCGATGCCCGACATAGGACTTCCCTGCGGCACGACATATCGGAAGTGGTCGAGCAGGTCGAACACTTCGTCGTGGCTCATGGGGTTGGGGTAGTTGGCTTCGATGCGAGCGATCTCACCGGCGATGCGATGGTGCATGTCGGTCGGGGTCTTTTCGAAGAAGTGGCCTTCGGAGTCGCGCAAGGCGTATTTACTTGCCCAAACACGCGCGGCGAGTTCGTCGCCGCCGAAGTACTCGAGAGAGGCTTCATATGCCTCATCGTAGGTGTATGTCTTTCCGGTGTGCATGATGGCGCAAAGTTTTAAAAAATTTATCAAACGAGCAAGCGCTTAAGGCAAGTGTAAATAACTTTTTTTATCTTTGTTGCATAAACACCTCAGATATGGAAGCAAAGGAATATTTCAGTACACGCCGTACGGTTCGCAGCTATTCTGACCGCCCGGTAGATGATAAGATGATAGTGGATATGCTTGAGCAGGCATCGCATGCCCCGACGACAGGCAATATGCAGCTATATAGTGTGATAGTGACACGTGATGCCGATGAAAAAGCACGGCTGGCACCGGCTCATTTCAATCAGCCATCGGTCATGGGCTGCCAGGTTGTGCTTACATTCTGTGCCGATTACAACCGGTTTGTGCGCTGGTGCGAGGCGAGTGACGCAGTGCCCGGGTACAACAACTTCCAGTCGTTTATGACGGCTGTGATAGATACGGTGATTGTTGCCCAGCAGTTTTGCACTATAGCAGAAATGGCAGGGCTTGGCTGCTGCTATCTCGGCACAACGACCTATAACGCGCCGATGATCAGCGAGGCTTTGAACTTGCCGTCGATGGTGGTGCCTGTGGTGACGCTCACTGTCGGCTGGCCCCAGGGCGAGACACAGGTGAGCGACCGTATAGCTACGGATGCATTTGTGCATTTCGGTCGCTACGAAGATTATTCGCCTGAGCGCATCAAAGAAATCTATGCTGAGAAAGAGGCTCGAGAGGACAGCAAGAAGTTTGTCGCTGAGAATGGGAAACAGTCGCTAGCACAGGTGTTTACAGATGTGAGATACACACGTGAGGCGTCGGAGCACTTCTCGCGGGTGTATATGGCACATATACTTAATCAAGGTTTTTGAGAAAACCGGTGAAACTAATCGGGTGGCAAATACGTCAAATCAGTATGAAACATTTATATTTTTTATCGTTGTGTGGTTTGACGACGTTTGTCGCCGCTTCGGCTGCTGATGTAAAAGGGCTTGTGATGAACACTGCCGCGGATTCTCCTGAGGCGTATGCAACGGTGAGAGTGTTTGCTGACGGTGATTCAGTGAAGGCTGTATCGCTTACGACTACCGATGAGCAAGGTCGCTTCAAAGTGTCTCTGCCGTCGGCCGATACCTACAAGGTGATAGTGCAGGCGGTGGGAGTGACTCCGTATGTCGCTACGCTTGATGTGGGTGATGACGATGTCGACATGGGTATCGTGCCGCTGGTGCCGTCGAATGAACTGGCGGAGGTGGTTGTGAGATCGCAGCGACCTTTGATAAAAAGAGAGATAGACCGTCTGAGCTATGATGTGCAGGCTGACGATGAGTCGAAGACGTCAACGATACTCGATATATTGCGCAAAGTGCCGATGGTGAGTGTCGACGGACAGAATAATATAAGGATCAAGGGGCAGGGAGGCTTCAAGGTCTATAAGAACGGGCGGTTGAACAAGGCTTTCACCCAGAATCCGAGTGATATTTTTCAGGCTATACCGGCGTCTTCGATCAAGCGGATAGAGGTGATAACCGATCCGGGTGCGCGTGAGGATGCCGAGGGTGGTGGCCTGATACTTAATATAGTGACAAACGAAGATTCGGTGGTGAAAGGTATCACTGGAACTGTGTCTTTGTCGTCGAGCACTGCCAGAGATGGCATACCGTTGCCTAATCTTTATCTTACGAGCCAGGTGGGCAAGCTGATGCTGTCGGCTTATGGTGGCTATGTGCATAATCCTCCGGGAAACAACCGCAGCAGTGACGAATCGTGGGGTAGCTATGCCACAACCGGTAACACGCTACACACCAGATCGGAGTCGTCGTCGCGCTCCAATTATGGCTGGGGAGGGCTTGAGGCTTCGCTCGACATTGATTCGCTGAATCTCGTGACGATGGAATTCGGAGTGTCGCCCAACCGGTCGCGCACAGATTCGTCGAGTTTCACCGAGGTGCTTGACGGAGACCGTACGGTGTACTCTTACGACAATATATCGTCTACACCTGTCTCGAGGAGTCTGTATCTCAACGGTTCATTGAATTACCAACGATCGACGCGACGCAAGGGCGAAACAATCACGCTGTCGTATCAGATCTCGGGGTCGAATGGCAGCGCGAAGTCGCAAAGCCATTATGAGAATATGATTGATATGCCTGTTGCTTATACAGGTGTGATGTCGGACAGCAGATCGACATTCCTCGAGCAGACGGCGCAAGTCGACTGGATTCATCCGTTCAATGATCACAGCAAACTGGATGTAGGTGGGAAATATATACATCGCAGGAATCATGCGCTGTCGGACTACGACTACATAGGATTGCGCAGCGACCATACGGATTTTGAACATGTCATGCAAGTAGGGGCGGTTTATGCTGATTGGCGTTATTCGATCAGCAAATGGAATTTCAGAGCTGGCCTGAGATATGAATACACGCGCCTGTCGGCAGATTATCCGGACGGGTCTCAAGCTGGTTTCGGGTCTGATCTGCATGACGTTGTGCCAAATGCGGCGGTGTCGTGGAATATCAATGAGTCGAACACTATAAAGGCGAGTTATGGAATGAACATACAGCGCCCGGGAATCGACTATCTCAATCCGGCGGTGGTAGAATCGCCGTATATGGTGTCATCGGGTAACCCGGATCTCGGCTCTGCCCACTACAACAATGTCAACCTGGAGTATTCACTTACGAAAAGCAATGTGTATCTCGAGGTCAATGCCGGATACACTTTCCTGAACAATGCCGTTGCGTCGGTGCGCACGGTGAACGGCGATGTCGTCTACAATACGTATGCCAACATAGATCATCAGCGGCAGGCTTTTATGTCGGCCTATATGCAATGGTCGCCGCGAGACAAAATGCAGGTTATAGCCTCGGCGACTGTCGGCTATGGAAAATGCTCGTCTCCGGCGCTCGGACTGTCGCTCGCGCGATGGACTACATGGAACATGATCTCGGTAAGCCAGCGGTTGCCTTGGAAGCTATCGTTGCGAGGTGCGGTATATTATAATGAGGGATATATGTCAAATGTGTATCAGTATTCGCGTCCGATCCATGGCGAGAACTTTGACTGGGATATATCGCTGCAGCGGTCGTTGCTGAAGGATGACAGATTGTCTGTGAGAGTGATGTGGAACCGTCCGTTCGGACGAATGAAAACAGCATACCGGACAGTGTCGGTCAACAGTGATTACACCGGACGGCGTGATGCGTGGTACTACCGGCAGACATGGGTGTCGCTCAATGTTAGCTACAGATTCGGCACACTCAATGCCTCAGTGAAGAAAACTGCGAAGAGTATACAGAACGACGACCTGAAGGGGCAACCTTCGGGCAACGCGAACTGATGTCGACACCCAGCTGATTGATATACAATGCACCCGACGTTAGATTATCTCCGTGAGCGCAAGAGAGGGGCAACAGCTTCATTGGTCTCTAAACTGGAATGTAGGAGTGGCCTTGAAATAAGGACATTCAGAGATGTTTCACTAAAACCGTTGGGGCAAATCCCCGCGCCATATCCGGAAACCTCGGGTCATCTGATCGTTGATGATAACGAGTTTCTTGCTGAGGTGATGCAGAAGAAGCCGACCGGCGGGGAGCGCATAGCCGGGGTGTCGCTTTACGGCGGATGGCTGCGAAAGGTGTGGGGGCACTTTCTCATGGGAGGAACTGCCAGGCTTTGGCCGATTGTCAAAGGAGATCTGCTAAAGGATGTCGACACGGTCATTTTCTTTTCCAACGACTTGAAGGAGCCGCTTGGGGGAAACTATCTTGAGCTTATGCAGCTGTTGGGTGTAGCAGATAAGATACGGATAATTGACCATGCTGTATGTGTCGACCGCCTTATTGTGCCGGATATTTCATTTGAACACGATGTTTTCAGTTCAGTGGAGTGCCGAGATACATTTGACTATATCCGCATGAACGCTCTAAAGTGTCGCAGCAGGAAAACAAGAAGAAATGCCCCGAAAAAGATATTTTTGACCCGGTCGAGGCTGAAAAATGCCATGATAAACGAGGTTAATCTTGATAAGATCGATAAGTTGTTTTCCGATAACGGGTTTGACGTGATTTCTCCGGAGCATATGTCGCTTACCGAAATGATCAATCTGTTTGAAGAGGCCACGGAGTTGGCAACCTTGTCAGGCTCAATCGCTCATAATCTTATTTTCGATGCTCCGGGTTCAGACAGAAGGCATATTATAATTGAGCGTCACCCAAGACCCAATACATTTCAAATAAATATTGATCAGATGATGGGTTATAGGACAGTGTATGTCGACGGTTTCTATCTTCCGAATTTTTCCTGTTCAAGTAATTCGGTGATGCTTTATGCCATGACGCCTCAGCTCATGGATTTTGCCGACAGAGCAAATTGGGATGTGAGATCTTTTGATGGATATAATTCAACAAAGACAAAGCATAAAGAGCTGAAGCAATTCCTATCGCGATATAGACGCTATTTCGGCAACAGTGAAACCATCGCGCAGTGGGAAATTGAAGATGCTCCGGTAATCGCGGAAGCAGTAATTGACACTTGCCGGCACTACAACCGATGGTTGATTGACCATATGCCATTGTTATGGTTTGACTATCTGACACCCGGATTTTTATATCGGGCAGTGAAGTCAATGCTCCGCGGCAGGTAGTAGTGGTAGAATGCAACAGTAATATTCAATAGCGCAGTCGTGAGTGATTTTTCATTCGGCGGCGTTTTAACATGCCGATTTTGAACGAAGAACAGAAGAGACTGCCGATGCGTGATTGCAAGGCAGTCTCTTATGGTGTATGACGGTGCTCAATATATAAGATGGAGGTCAGCGAACCTGTGCGATGGCGTCGTCAACGGTGAGTTGAGATTGCTCGCCGGTGGTCATGTTCTTGAGGGTGATCGTGCCGTTGGAGGCCTCGGTGTCGCCTATCATGGCAACGAATGGAATGCCGAGATCGTCGGCGTATTTCATCTGTTTCTTTATTTTGGCCGGATCGGGATATAGCTCGGCAGAAATGCCGGCCGCGCGGAACTTGTCGAGTGCCTTTATGGACGCAATCATCTCATTGCGGCCGAAGTTGACGAAAAGCACGCGTGTCGATTGAAGGATTTCGGAAGGGTAGAGGTTGAGTGTGTTAAGCACATCGTAGATGCGGTCGGCGCCAAATGACACACCAACACCCGATAGATCGGACATGCCGAAGACGCCTGTGAGATTATCGTAGCGTCCGCCGCCTGAGATTGATCCGATTTCGACATCGAGAGCCTTGACTTCGATGATAGTTCCGGTGTAGTAGTTGAGTCCGCGAGCGAGCGAAACATCAAGATCGAGTTGCGCTTTCAGTCCACGGTTGAGAATTCCTGTGGCAACTTCGGCCAGTTCCTGAACACCGATGCGTCCGGTTTCGCTTGCTCCGATGACAGTGTTGAGTTTGTCGAGACGCTCGGTGATAGTGCCGTCGATCATCAGTACGGGTACAAGCCGTTCGATGGCTTCTGCGCTAAGGCCTCGCTCAGTAAGCTCGGCCTTGACATTGTCGATGCCGATCTTGTCGATCTTGTCGATGGCCACGGTGATGTCGGTGAGTTTGTCGGGCTCGCCGATAAATTCGGCTATGCCTGCGAGAATCTTGCGGTTGTTGAGCTTTATGGCGATGCGTATACCCAGCCGTGAGAATACTTCGTCGATCATCTTAAGCAGCTCGATTTCATTGAACAGGCCGTCAGAGCCGACGATGTCGGCGTCGCATTGGAAAAACTCGCGGTAGCGACCTTTCTGCGGACGGTCGGCGCGCCATACAGGTTGTATCTGATAGCGTTTGAACGGCATCTGGAGGTCGTTGCGGTGCATGACCACGAAGCGTGCGAACGGCACAGTGAGGTCGTATCTCAGGCCTTTCTCGCAAAGCTGCGATGCGAGGCGGCCGCGTGCGTCGGGATCGTCGAGCAGCTGACGGTCGACGCCGCTGATGAAGTCGCCTGAATTGAGTATTTTGAAGAGGAGTTTGTCACCTTCCTCGCCATATTTGCCCATGAGGGTGGAGAGGTTTTCCATGGCCGGCGTTTCGATCTGGCGGAAGCCGAACAGGTGGAACACTTCACGGATTGTGTCGAAGATATAATTGCGACGCGCCATCTCCGCCGGAGTGAAGTCGCGTGTGCCTTTGGGTATGGATGGTTTCTGTGCCATGGCAGGTTGTCAGCTAAGTAATGGAATCACTTATTGTAAGCATATAATAAAAAAAGCCGAGGTTGAATCTCGACTTTTTTTGCGGAGAGGACGAGATTCGAACTCGTGGTAGGATTGCTCCTACGTCAGTTTAGCAAACTGGTGGTTTCAGCCACTCACCCACCTCTCCGGGTGACACTTTTTCTTAAATGCAGTGCAAAGGTAAGCAGCATTTGTGAATTATGCAAGTACTTTTCTACTTTTTTGAGATTTTTATTTCATCAACGTGTTTTTTGCTGAACAAACCGGCCTCGGCAAGCATGGAGATGGCGCGACTGCGACCGGAATCGATATTGGCTGCCACGTGGCTGTCGCTGTTGATGAAGATGCGGGCGTTTGAATCGAGAAGTAAGCTAAAGAATCGTTCGCGGGGAAATGTGCGGCCGGCATCGTCAAGAACTTTTGTGTTGATCTCGACAGCGATCCCTTTGCTGATTGTCGCAGACAGAAGTGCGCGGACACGTTCGATAAACCATGGTTCGTCTTCTATACCCGGAGAGAAGTGGGATGCATTGCGGGCAATTTTGTCGGCGTGTCCGAGAATGTCGAAATGTCCGGCCTCGACCATTTCCATCGATCGGTCGAAAAATGTCTGCACGACATATCTGATGTCGTTGCGAAAATGTGCCGCCATTTTTTTGTTGAAAGATGTGACACGTCCATCAATATCGATCGGGTTGCCGTCGAAGTCGGGAATGAAGTGCACGGAGGCGATGCGATAGTCGAGCGGCAGTGAGTCGAAATAGCTACTGCCGGGGCCCCAGTCTGATCCGAGATAGTCGATTTCCATGCCTGCGAGCAGTGTTATCGAATGACCATACAGTTGGCGTAGCCGGCCGATTTCTGAAAAGTAGGCTGCGACATCGCAGTCTGGCATGTTGCATGGAGACTGCAACGGCACAGGAGAGTGGGGTGTGAAGCCGAGTGTGGTGATGCCGGATGAAATGGCTTGTGTCACGAAGGCCTCCATGGTGTCGTGTCCGTCACAAAACTGTGTGTGGCAATGGAGATTGCTCGTCAGTGGATCAACGTTGCTCAGCGCGCACGATGTCATTGGTAAGGCGTTTGAGGGTTGCGGTGTCGGCCTCGAGTTTGCGTTCGAGGTTTATTATGTCGGTGTCGCATGATCTGTCGCCACCGCTACGCCGTGATCTGAGCGATTGCAACAGGAGAGTGTCGTCGTTGAGACGACGTTTAGCTTCGTTCCAGTCGGAGATGAGTCCGCGTGCATCGGGCGACCTGAAGTCGGATGCTTTCGTGATGATTCTTCCGTCGGGCATTGCGAACTGAAAACCGTTATGGCCTGATGCATTGGAAAGGCTTGCATGATTTACAGCCTCGGTGAATGCGGTGTGAGTGGCTTCATCGGCATTCTCAAATTCACGGAGCATGGCATATGTAGGGAGGTTGTCGGTGTCGACATCGTAGTTGACGCGCAGGTCGGACGGCTTGAAGACGTAGATTTTCACGTGGTCGTCGTCGGTGTCGCGATCGCTTGCCCACCATCCGGCTCCGGTCACTTCATCGATGGCCATCATGAAATCGTTGGCGGGTGAATTGTATGGCATGCCGATGTTGGATGGTTGCAGAAAACTGCCGGAGTTTTCCCGACGAGCAATGAATATGTCAAGTCCGCCGAGTGATTGCGGGCCGTCGGCTGCAAAATAGAGGGTGACTCCATCGGGCATGATGTAGGGCGAATACAGCTGTCCGGGGATGTCGTCGGCGAATATGCCGGCGCGGTCAAACAGAGAGCGTGGAGACTCCCAGCTGCCGTCGGCGAGGCGTGAGGTCTCTGACATGGTGAATTTGCCAGCAGGCGAATTGTCGTCATCGTCGGTGTTGACCCACATCATTGCGTCGCCATCTTCGGTGATGTAGACCGGATCGAGAGCTGTTTCTGCAATTTCAGATGGCAGACCTTGGACAGAGAGAGCCTCATTGAGAGAGCCGCTTGCAGGATTCAACCGGAAGTGGCGGAAGAAGTCGTAGCGGTCGACAGTGAGAGTGTCGATGATTACGATTTTCTCAACACGTTCGAGCATGTTGCGTCCCAGGTCGATACGCCGACGCAAGTCGTCGGTGCGGTCGATTGTCACGCCTGTGCGATATGGATCTTCGATGCGGTCGGCTGCAATCTGGTCGCGCTTGCGCTTAGAGACATATTTGTCGAGTAGTTCTTCGGCGGTGTCGAAATCGTAGGCGTTGAAGGCATTTAGCGCGGCATCGAATGCCGAATTCTGTGCAACGGCTGACATAACTGCCACGGCTGCGGCAAGGGTGCATGCTTTACGATGGTTCATGGATCACACTGTTATTCTACGGTGACTGATTTTGCAAGGTTGCGCGGTTGGTCGACATCACATCCTTTGTAGTGCGCCACATAGTATGCAAGCAGTTGCAGGGGGACTGAGGCAACGATGGGTGTGAGGCATTCCATGACGCGGGGGATCTCGAGGCAGTAGTCGGCGAGCTTGCGCATGTCTTCGTTTCCTGTATTTGTGATGGCGATCACATGTCCTCCGCGTGATTTCACCTGCTGCACGTTGCTGACTATCTTGTCGTAGAGAGAGTCGCTCGGCGCGATTATTACCGATGGCATATCTTTGTCGATCAGCGCAATCGGACCGTGCTTCATTTCGGCGGCGGGATAGCCCTCGGCATGGATGTAGCTGATTTCCTTCAGCTTAAGGGCGCCTTCGAGAGCAGTGGGGTAGTTGTAGCCTCGTCCGAGATAGAGGAAGTTGCGGGCATAGGTGAATATGCGCGACATCTCGCGGATGGCGTCGTCGAGCTTGAGCACCTGACGGAGTATGTCGGGGATGCGCAACAATTCTCCGGCTATGGCCGTGACTTGCTGCTGTGAGATAGTGCCGCGCAACTGTCCGGCACAGAGAGCGAGCAGTGTGAGCACCGTTACCTGTCCGGTGAACGCTTTTGTTGATGCAACGCCTATCTCGGGGCCGACGTGGATGTATGTGCCGGAATCGGTGGCTCGCGGGATCGATGCCCCTACGACATTGCATATGCCGTAGACAAAAGCGCCTTTGCTCTTTGCGAGTTCGATGGCAGCCAGTGTGTCGGCTGTCTCACCGCTCTGTGATATGGCAATGACGATGTCGCGGTCGGTGATGAATGGCGATCCGTAGCGGAATTCGGATGCGTATTCGACTTCGACCGGCAGCGCACACATATCCTGTATGAGACGTTTGCCTATGAGGGCGGCGTGCCATGATGTGCCGCAGGCAACGATCACTATGCGGTTGGCGTTGAGGAAGCGCTCTTTGTTGTCGAGCACACCCGAGAGTATGACGCGATTGCCGTCGGCTGTGATGCGTCCGCGCAGACAGTCGCGCAGTGTGTCGGGCTGCTCGAAGATCTCTTTGAGCATGAATGTGTCGTAGCCCCCTTTTTCCAGTTGCTCGACGCTGAGGCGCAGTGTCTGTATGTCGAGACCTGGATGCGAGCCGTCGTTGAGCGAGATCACTTCGAGTGGCTCGTTGCGGCGTATCAGCGCCATCTCATCGTCACCAAGATACACCACTTTGTCGGTGTAGCCGACAATGGGGGTGGCATCTGATGCTATGAATGTCTCGCCATCACCTATGCCGATGACAAGCGGGCTACTGCGCCGGGCGGCTATGAGAAGGTCGGGGTTGTCGCGTTCGATGACCGCAATGGCAAACGCACCGATGACCTGTCCGAGCGCCTCGCGGACGGCATCGGCCAATGTGCAGTCGTTGGTCAGACGGATGTATTCGATGAGTTGGACGAGAACTTCGGTGTCGGTCTCGCTCGTAAATTTACATCCATGGCCGGCGAGGGCTTCGTGGAGCACTGCGTAGTTTTCTATCGTGCCGTTGTGGACTAACGCTATGCGTCCGTCATCGGATACGTGCGGATGGGCGTTTATGTCGTTGGGTATGCCGTGAGTGGCCCAGCGTGTGTGGGCTATGCCAAGAGTGCCGTCGTGAGGTTTTCCATCCACGGCAGCCTCGAGGTTCGACACCTTTCCTTGTGATTTGTAGACGTGCATTTCGCCGCCGTCATTCTCAATGGCGACTCCAGAGCTGTCGTAACCTCTGTATTCCAGACGATGAAGACCTTGTGTCAGTATTTCATATGCGGGTTTTGTGCCCAGGTAACCTACTATTCCACACATAGTATTTCAGATTTATATTCTTATTTATCCGTTTTATCTGTAAAAGTTAAGTGCCGGAGGGGTGCACACACTTTCATATGTGCGCACTCCACGCTACGCGAAAGCTCTGCAAATTTCGCAATAATTATCCAATAACGCAAGCCGCAGGATGCCGACGGCATTGATCAGGCTCAAGGATGTGTGAAATAAGTATAAATATATTTAATTGCCATAGGCGTAATGTGAAGATAGATTGCGTTATAGCCGATGAAGAGATCTGGGAATGAGATTGCGTGCGGCGAACAATCGGTGTTGTAATAGCCTTTATAGTGGCAAAGACTTTGACAGGCGTGGCGTTGCCGCGCCGTTGGAGAAATCAGCTATTGAACCCATTAAAAACTAAGATATGGCAGCAAAAAATTACTCGCCGGTGATGCAGGAGCTCATCGACATGATTGAAAAGAACGGTTGGCGAGATAAGTTCCAGAAGGCGCTCGACAAGTGTCATGAACTTAACACAATCGAATATGAGAACATCAAGACTCTCGAAGATTATTTCGATTGGTGTGAGTCGAATCTCCACTGGGTGCCTAAGGAAGACCCCGAGGGAGAGGTGGTCTATCAGCATGTGACGATGTTTTATTTTCTGCTTGACCAGGATCCTGTCAAACAGTTGCAGACACCTGTCGTGCCGAGCCGTCTGAAAGACAATGTCATGCCTGAACTGTCGCCTTTGTCGACATGGATGCGCAAGTTTGTAGTATCGCTCGGCATGTGGATGGATACTCCTGAATCGCTTAACGATGAGGCTGTTAAATCGTACTATGATTCGCCTCGTTACAACATGAATGAGTATGAGATGCCAAAGGGTGGCTGGAAGACTTTCAACCAGTTCTTCGCACGCAGTCTCAAGCCCGGCTACCGTCCAGTGGCTGCGGTGAATGACGATCATGTGATCACATCGCCTGCAGACTCGACCAACGATGGACAGTGGGAGGTGAATTCTGATTCGAATGTGAATATCAAGGGACTCGAATGGAGTCTTGACGAGCTGCTGCAGGGCAGCCGCTATAAGGAGGATTTCAGCGGCGGTGTGTGGATCCATCAGTTCCTCAACACGGTTGACTATCACCGCCAGCATGCTCCTGTGGGAGGTAAGGTGCTCGAGGCGCGTGTGATTCAGGGCGCAACATGGCTCGGTGTGCATGCCGAACCGATCGAGGGTGATCCCCAAGGCCGTACACATATCGTGCGCCACATCGTGGCCGAGGATGAGGCCGGATATCAGTTCATGCAGACACGTGGTCTGATCGTCATACAGTCGAAGATAGGCAAGGTGGCCATTCTGCCTATGGGCATGGCTCAGGTATCGTCGATCGTAGTGACGGCCGAGGAAGGTGTCACGCTCCGCAAGGGTGAGGAAATAAGCTACTTCCAGTTTGGCGGATCAGACATCGTGATGGTTTTCGAGCGCGCGTCGAATGTCAGCATCACTGCGCAGCCGGGTGTACACTACCGCACCGGTACACGTATCGCCCAGGCATTTCCGGTTGGCGAGTGACGATAGCTGAATCCCGGATATTATTAAGTATTCAGGCGGAGAATCCCGATCGTTCACATCAGGGACTCCGCCTGTATCATTCAAAAACATTTCATCAACATGAGCAACAGCAAATTAAAGTCGGGTAAAGCCGCCAAGGGGACGCTGACGATGATCGCCATGTCGATTATGATCGTCACGTCGATACTGAGTATGCGCGGGTTGCCTTCGGAGGCAAAATTCGGTATACAGTCAATTTTTTACTATCTGTTTGCGGCAGTGGTGTTTCTGTTGCCGTTCTCACTCGTATGCGCTGAGCTTGCATCGACCTACAGCAAGCCCGGTGGTCTTTACCGCTGGGTTGCGGAGGCATTTGGCCCCAGATGGGGGTGGACGGCGATGTTTCTCGAGTGGCAGACGGTGGTGATATGGTTTCCTACGGTGCTGATGTTTGGAGCGGCATCGTTGGCTTATATTTTCTGGCCGGACAGTTTTGACAGCTGGCTGGCATCGAATAAGGTATACACTCTTGTCATAGCGCTCGTGATTTATTGGGGTGTAACGCTCAACTCGCTTCGCGGTCAGGCGCAAGCCAATCGGCTGAGCACTTTGGGTGGACTGTGCGGCACCATCATACCGGGTGCGATATTGATAGTTCTCGGTGTGGTGTATGTGTGCATGGGCAAGCAGATCGATCTTGCGCAAGTGCCGTTTTTCCCGGATTTCTTCAATCTTGAGACGGTTGTCCTTGCGGCCTCGATATTCCTGTTTTATGCGGGTATGGAGATTCAGGCGGTGCATATCAACGACATGCAGAATCCGGCACGCGACTTTCCGCGAGCCGTTTTCCTTGCCATTGCCGTCATAGTAGTCGTGTATGCCGCAGGCACGCTTATCATCGGGCTGGTCATTCCGGCAAAGGATATCAATTTACTGCAGTCGCTGCTGGTGGCTTACAAGGCGTTGTGGGCATCATTCGGCCTCAGCTGGATGGGCAATGTCATTGCGTTGCTGATCATGGTCGGTGTAGTGGGGCAGGTGAGCGCCCTTGTCACCGGCCCGTCGACGGGTCTGATGGCTGTGGCACAGTCAGGCTACCTTCCACGTAGCATGCAGACACTCAACAAGAATGGAGTGAACAAGCCTATTCTTCTGATTGAGGGTGTGTTTGTCACCGTGTTGTGTTTGATACTGATTGTGCTTCCTACGGTCGAGTCGGCATATCAGATAATGTCGCAGATGGCCACGATCATATATTTGATAATGGTGCTGATGATCTATGGTGCATTTCTGAGACTGCGCCGCACTGAGCCGGGCAAATCGCGGGGCTTCAAGGTGCCGTTTGGCAATGCCGGCAAGTGGATTGTCACTGTGGTCGGTGTTGCAGGGGCGCTGTTTCCTCTGTTGCTAAGCTATCTGCCGCCATCGCAGATCAACACCGGTAGTCCGGTGGTGTATGTAGGCATCTTGTTGGCCGGAGTCGCGGTGTTTGTGGCTCTTCCGCTTGTGGTCTATGCATTCAGAAAGCCGTCGTGGCGAAATCCCGATGCTCGTTTCTATCCTTTCGACTGGCAGATAGAAGATCGAAAGCCATGGGAAGTGTCGAAATGGTCAGCCGGTTATGAGCCTACCCAGCAGCAGGTTGCCGATGCCGAGCAGCAAGCGATCACAAACCATGCCACACAAAAGCATATGTGACGGGATGCATGGCGCCTGTTAACACTCATTAACCTTATGGCACACCGAATATTCACCGCGATTACTTACCTTTGCACTGCAAAAAAGCGTAAGGAGCGGTGCTCGAGTGGCTGAAGAGGCACGCCTGGAAAGCGTGTAAGCGGCAAAACCGCTTCCCGAGTTCGAATCTCGGTCGCTCCGCAGTTTAGAGCCTTGTAGATCAGAATTTGAATCTGATTTGCAAGGCTTTTTTAGTGCGTGGTTTTACGGCAGCCTGTCGGTGGTGTAGCTCGCAATGGGCACAAAAAATTGCTCGAATCAAAGTAGTTACAAAAAAATCGTTAAGTTTGTACTTATTATCACAAGTGCAATGACCATGAGAAAAGTAATATTGATAGCAACGCTTTGTATTATCTACGCATTTGGCCTAAATGCTCAAATTATTGAGGTTGATTCGCTCGATAAAACAGCCACGGAACTCATCTTACCAAAGTGTCATACTCTTTCTTCTACATTTGAGGGGAAAGGCTTTGACAATTTAAGAACGATTACGTTTCAAGGCATAGATTTTCTCCCTGGTGAAACATTCAAAGGGTTACAAAAATTAGAAGAAGTTATCTTTAATGGAGATAACTTAAATATTGGTGGTTGCCAATACTGTGACTTACCTAAACTTAAACGTGTTGTGATGAATGGCAATACTTTTTTAGTCAATGGAAGCACTGCGGTTGTCCGTTGTCCGGAGTTCGAGACATTTGAAATCAACGGACTAATCACTTATTCGGAAATGTCCGACCCTTCTGACTCACCAAAATTCAAAGGCTATACTGGAGATTTTGCCATGCTTTACAATGGCAATAGCGAAATGATAACAGCGACTCCTGTCACTGTCGTTGCTAAAGATCCACGGTATATTGCCGCATTTAAACGTCAGTTTTCGCAAGTCGCAGATGCTCTGTCACATGCTGAAAACGATAGTAAATTTGCAAGTCGGTTTATTTGGTTTAATTCCCAATTTGAGGATTTGGCAAAGCAAATGGGTTTAGAGATTTCCGCTTATGTTCAAGCATATAGAAAGGCAAAAGAAAATCCGGCATTCTGGACTAAACTTGAAACTATACAACACTCACCGGCTTAAGCAACCGACACTGTGAAAGTTAAATTTACATACCAGTCGGCAACACAATCGGGACTTGCTAAAACACGTCAGCGGTTTAACCTTGATAGTATTGCTGGGCATGGCAATGATATTTCTAAAATTAAGAACTTGACCTGTTGGGTTCATGATTTAGTGCGCCATGATGGAGGGTCTTATAACCCATCTGGTACGAAAACATTAGCAAATCTTGTTGACTCTTGCAGACTATACGACCGTGGCGTAAACTGCCGCATGATGGCAATAATGCTTACAGAGGCTTTACTTGCAGAGGGTATTCCGGCACGATATCTTACTTGTCAGTCGAAAGATTATGACACCGACTCAGATTGCCATGTGATTTGTGTGGCATGGTCTGAGTCTCTTAACAAGTGGGTGTGGGCTGACCCAACTTTTGCAGCTTTTGTTACCGATAAAAATGGGTTGATGCTTCATCCCGGTGAGGTTAGGCAGCATCTAATGGATAATGAACAGTTGTTGCTAAATGAAGACGCCAACTGGAACCACGAAGAGCTTCTAAGCAAGGAAGATTACCTTGATTACTATATGGCAAAAATCTGTATTTCATCACCGCCATAACTGATAATAGACAGGCGCCTGAGGGAGATACGTTGCAGTCCGTTTATATAACACTTAGTCCTGTGCGTTCAAACTATGCAGGTTCGCAAATAGTTACCACGGATTATTATAAATTTTGGCAATCTCCTAAATAAGAAATGTATTGTAAGAATTGTTAACTTTGCATCTATAGTAAACTCGATCTGACATAGGTCAATCCATAGTGGAATGCAAATATGCGGCCATAGCCGAAAACTCCTAACGTAGAGTTACAAGGCTTTGGTCGGTCACCAGATGCAATGTCGTTAGTTTTCATTTTTATAAAGATGAACTTCAAAAAAATATTGTGCCCATTTATCGTTGCATCGCTATTTGTGTCATGCTCTGATAAAAATGATGAACCAAGTGGAGGTGAACAGCCGAAAACCGACAAGTATCAGCTTTCGGGTAAAGTTGAAAAAGGGCCTTTTGTTCGCGGCTCATCTATCAGTGTTCAACCGCTCAGTGCTTCGCTGACTGTTATCGGCACAGTATTCAATGGTGAGATTACTGACGATGCCGGCACTTTCGACCTTGGACAGATTGAACTCGCATCGCAGTTCGTAAGAATTACCACTGACGGTTATTACTTCAACGAAGTGACAGGCAAGCTCTCGACAGGCACATTGCACCTTACCGCTTATGCTGATCTTTCTGACCGAAGTACAGTCAACGTCAATATTCTCACTCACTTAAAGTCTGCACGTATTCAAAAACTTATGCAAGAAGGCAAGACCTTTGCCGAGGCAGACAAGCAAGCACAGAGAGAATTGCTCACTCAATTCGGACTTCAGGCATATGAGCACACCCCGGCAGAAAGCATGACCATTTCTGCCGGCACTGGTGGCTCGGGCGTTCTAATCGCTATATCTTCAATTGTACTGTGTGACAGAACAGATGCCGAAATCACACAATATCTATCGACATTGAGCCAAGACCTTGCCGATGATGGGTCGTTCTCCGAGGCTAATATGAAAACGGTTTTCCAAGGTAAAAACCGTGTGACGCAGGACCTCGAACGGCTATCCAATAATATCGTTGAACGCTATAGTGAGCTTGGTATGAACGTCTCCGTTCCAGATCTCCGTTATTTCTTCGACTGGAACAACGATGGCATTGCAGGTAATGAAATCAAAGACAATGTCGAAGTCAAACTGTCGCAAGAAGAAGTCTCATTTGATAAAGACGGCGGTACTGCCACGGTTACTGTTACATCAAATGTGCCATTGTCGATAGAAAAGTATAGCGATCCTTACGGTACCGGTGACTTTGATGTAGTGCCTCCAAATACCTCAACCGAAGAATCCATGTTCAAGGACTTCTTCATTGACGAGGGGAAACCAATTCAATGCAATTATACGTTTGAAAATAATATACTCACCATCAAAGTAGATAGGACTCAGAAACGAGCTGCACAAACAGCTTCAATTCCTCTCTATGACATGATGGGAGTTTGTCGGGCCACCGTGCATGTTTCTCTTGCCGGGGATTCTTCAATTAAAATCAAACTTGGAGAAAGCGGCGAACAGGTCGTTACAGCTTCATTATCTAAGTTCGCTAATGCTCTATCGTGGATGTACTATGTTGAGCGTGGTTACACCGGCATGTATAAGTTCTACGATGCGACATGCCCCTTCAATCCAAATGACAATTATAATTACTCGGCATTTAATGCCGCCTACCAATCAGCAGCATTAAATGCCAACTTTATAAAGATTCTCCAAGATTCAGAATATTCAAACGCAGTCCATTTCTTCAAGTTGCTGAATGCGATTGTCTACACTGAGATGGTTGACAAATGGGGACGTATAGGAATATGTGAGAGCCTTAATTATGAGAGTTCAGTTACTGAACAAAAAAGTGCAGAATATGTTCTGCGTTATCTCGAAAGTCAGTTAGATGCTATTTCTACAGAATTTTCAGACCGCAAAGCCGATAATCAAACTGTTTCGCCTGAAGGTATGTTCGATATGTCTAAGGACGTTTGGCGTATAGCTAAGGCAAACATTTATATGGCACTCGGTGAGTACACAAATGCTGCAGCTTACCTTCAACATATAGTTGACAGCCACCGTTATTCAGTGGCATCAGGCAATGAATACGACCCCAATGCCGGAACAATTCTGCACATTATAGTGCCTGACGAAGTGATGGCAGGACACACTTGCAGTTATTATTCTTTCGCTGATGTTCTCCTGATGCTTGCCGAATGCCATATTGCCACAGGCAATGAAACCAAGGCGACCCCGCTCATCAAAGAGGTTGCTAAAGCCAAGAGTTTAAATGTCAGCGGCAATGATATTGAAGATATTGCCTCGCTTCGAAAGCAGCTCTTTATCCCACGGTACTTCGCTTTTCAAAAACGCAACAACCTCGGCGGATATGCCGCTTATCAAAAACTTTGGCCTATTCCCGTCGATCAAATCAATCTCTCTCCCGGTTGGACTCAGAATCCCGGTTACTAAGTAGGATGTACAAATTAGATAATGCATTGCCTGTAGCATTATATGGCATGCTTTCAACCGGCTTTTCCGTTACAATGGCACCCCATTGCGCCATCAAAGCCTTTTGAAATCCTACTCATATTATACCACATCCAATACGATAACAAATTTATACATCCTACTTAAGCTCTTGACTTAATGTGTCAGAAATGTGAGCTGCCGTCGAAACAATGGGTGCATACCTTGCATTTTGGCAGGCCGATTGATTTAATGAGTGTTTCAATCGGATTGAATTTTAGTGATGTCAGTCCGAATCTTGCGCGGATTTTCTCGACCATGGCGTTGTATTCGGGTGATCCGGTTGTGGCATATCGGTCGAGTCTGGCGTTTGGATCGCCTTCGATTTCCCCGATGATGCGGCGTGTGAGCAGCTCCATGTCGCTCTTTGATGATGTGAAGCTCAGGAAGGGGCAGCCGTAGATCAGTGGCGGGCATGCGATGCGCATGTGCACTTCGCGTGCGCCACATTCATAGAGGTCTGACACGTTGTCGTTGAGCTGAGTGCCGCGGACAATGGAGTCATCGCAGAAGAGGGCGCGTTTGCCTTGCAGCATCTCGCGGTTGGGCACAAGTTTCATTTTGGCCACGAGAGCGCGGCGCGATTGCTCCGACGGGGTGAACGACCGTGGCCATGTGGGGGTGTATTTCGAGATACATCTGTGATATGGCACCCCTTTGCCTGCGGCGTAGCCCAAAGCCATGCCGACTCCGCTGTCGGGGATGCCACAGGCGCAATCTACTTCGCTTGAGTCGGTACGCCCCATTTCAAATCCGCTGTCGAAGCGTGCGGCCTCGACATTCTTGCCTTCGTAGGTAGATGTGGGGAATCCGTAGTAGACCCAGAGGAACGAGCATATCTGCATGTCTTTGCCGGGTGCTGCGAGCTGCGTGATGCCGTCGGCAGTCAGTTCTACGATTTCTGCAGGGCCAAGATCACGTACTGCGGTGTAACCGAGGTTGGGGAAGGATGTGGATTCGGATGTGGCCGCCCAGGCACCATCTTTGCATCCGATGGCTATCGGTGTGCGTCCCCATTTGTCGCGGGCGGCTATGATAGAGCCTTTGTCTGTTAGTATCAGTAATGAGCATGAGCCTTTGATGCGGCTTTGCATGTAGGCAATACCTTCGGCAAAAGTTGACCCACGGTTGATCAGCAGAGCCACAAGCTCGGTCTGATTGGTTTTTCCCGAGCTGAGTTCAGCAAAATGCGCGCCTGAGTCAAGCAACTCGCTTTCGAGGTCAGCGATATTTGCGATGCGTGCCACTGTGACAATGGCAAACTTGCCAAGGTGTGAGTTGATGATAATGGGCTGAGGATCGGTGTCACTGATCACTCCGATTCCGCTTTCGCCGGTGAACTTTGTGAGTTCGTTTTCAAATTTGGTGCGGAAGTATGTGTTCTCGATGCTGTGTATCGAGCGGTTGAACATGCATGTGCCGGAGTCGTATGTCACCATGCCGGCACGTCGTGTGCCGAGATGTGAGTTGTAGTCGGTGCCGTAATAAAGATCGTTGCGGCATGCGGATTTTGCGGTAGTTCCGAAAAAACCTCCCATAAATTTTAGAATTTTATTTGGTGATACGAAGTGTGGCCGGAGTTCCGTCCCATTTAACAGTCACAGACAGAACACCGTCAGCCGTGTTGTATTTCCAGTCTTTGCCTGAGAGGCTTTTACCGTTGAATGTCACTGCGGAGGGGGCTGATGTTTGTCCGACGATCTCGAATGTGATGGATCTTCGGGATGGCATTCCGGGATAAGATCCTTCGGCAGATAGGTCGATAGTCATGTTGCCGGCAGTGTCATTGCCCTTGAATGTGATGAGGGTGTAGGCTCCCTGGGCGAGTGACGTGGTTGAAGTGCGGTCATCTTCAAACAATGTGTAGCTGCTTGCCGTGCCTTCGATGGGGTAATATTTCACAAGGTATCTGTCGGCACGGTAGTCTCCGGTATTTTCCATCCGGTAGTCGGCCATTGGAATGAACGCACCGGCTCGCACGAACAATGGGAGTGTGCCCAATGGAGCAGGATATGATATGGTATCGGATGCTGTGTAGCGGCGGGTAGGGTCGGCCATGTCGATCCATGTTCCTTCGGGGAAAGTGATGGTGCGTTCGGTTGCACCTTGCTGCATCACCGGTGCGACGAGCACATCGCGTCCCCATAGATATTCATCCTGACGGCCTGATGGCGCGGGAGCTGACGGTGTGTGGAAATTGAGTGGTCTGACCAATGGCAATCCCATGGACGCGTTTTCCCAAGCAAGAGTGTAGTTGTAGGGAAGCCAACGGTAGCGCTCGCGTATCAGCTCTTTTATGACAGCTTCATGGGTTGGATATTTATATGGCTCAGCATCTGATTGGGCATGAGTGCGCAGAATCGGTGAAAATGCGCCTAACTGCAGCCAGCGGACATATAGCTCGGGGTCGGTAGGATTTGAGGGGTCAATGGCAAAGCCTCCAACGTCGTGACTCATGTATCCCATGCCGCTGAGGCCAGAGTTGAGCATGATGTTGATCTGTGGCTGCATGCCGCCCCATGAGCGGCTGACATCGGTAGACCAAGGGAATACGCTGTAGCGCTGCAGTCCAGTGGTGCCTCCGCGCATCATCGTCATCAGGCGCCGATCGGGATATTCGCGTTTGAACATGTCGTAGATTATGCTGCTCCAGTCGTTGCCATAGCGATTGTGATATTGGCGTGTTGTCATGCCGTTGGCATGATGCCCTGTTTCGGGATGTACCTCGGGTTCACCGAGATCGCCCCACCATCCGCCAACACCTTCTTCTGTGAGCTGGTGATAGCGTTCGGCGAGCCAATCGCGGGTTTCAGGATTGCTGACATCAAACATGCCACCATCACCGACCCATATTGTGACATCGTGCGGGCGGCCGAGGCTGTCGGTGACAAGCATGCCGCGCCGGGCAAGGGTGTTGTAATTGTCGAGACCACGTCCGTTGCGCAGCACATAAGGCTGCGATATGATTATCGTGTTGACACCTTTCTTCTTTAAGTCGGAAAGCATGCGACGATGCGTTGGCCATTGCTCTTTGTCCCAGTCAAGGCGTCCCATGTCCTGCTCTTTCCCATACCAGTAGAGGTCGAGTACTATGCCGTCAACAGGATAGCCCTTTGTCTTGAGGGTGTCGATGACGCCACGAGTTTCGGACTCTGTGCGGTAGCCGTATTTGGAGGTGATATATCCAAGCGCCCAGAAAGGGGGCATTTCCTGACGGCCTGTCAGTGCGCTAAGTTCGCGGACAGTGCCTTCGAGAGAGCCTGCGCCATTTATGAAATAGTATGAAATCGGGGCTGTAGATTCGGTGGTGTATTTGATCGGATTGCCCATAATCATGGTGGCGGCGGCATGATCATCGAAGGCCACTGCATAGCCGTTGGATGAAAGGAACAGTGGCATGGTGATGTTCATCTGGCGAATGCGTGGTTCGGATGCTGTGTAGCCATAGTTCTGCTTGTTGTACATGACAAGCGTGTCGCCTGCAAGGTTGAATGAGTAGCCACGTTCGCCTGCTCCATAAAATTCACATGTTCCCATGGTTGACATCAGCATTGAACGTTGGCTGCCATGGCATGGACGCGAGCCATTGTCGCTTATGGAACGGTCGGGACCAGCATTGATGCAGACTGCTCCATCACTGCGGCTCACGCTGACTGTCATTCCTTCAGCAGTGGCATATACAGGGCCGCGGCGTGTCATGGTGACGGTTGGCGCGATTGATGATGGCGTGAGTGATGAGATGCTATAGCGAGACTTTACGTCTTCACCGGGGAGAGCATTGGTCACACGCACTATATTGTCGTTGACAAATTCGATTGTGACAGATCTTCCGTTGTCCGTGACAGTTGTGAATGAGGACGATTGCACTGCTGCTTCAGCTGGCAAGCCGGCAAGAATGGCAGCTGCTATGGCAGTAGTGATGGAATGAGTCGTGATCATGTGTGGATTGTAGAAATTGTAAGTATGATGATGGTTAGTAGTCAAAGTCGAGCTCAAAGTTGTCGACCCACATTGTCGAACCGTTTCCTCCGGTAAAGTAGTCGCCGAGCGCTGATGCTGATGATACAATCAACATGTATTTGGGAGTACGCTGCGTGTCGCGGTATTCAAGTGTGATGCTGAACGGCTGGTAGGTGTCGACCGAGTGGTTGAATTCGGCCTTACCGTAAGCAACGACATAGGGAGCTGTCGGATCGAACAGATTGGGATTTTTCGGATTGGTACGGATCTGAAACGGAGCATCTGTGTCGATCAGTGCACACCATATGATGCCGGTGTCGGGTTGACCGAGACGGTCTTCATAGCCTGCTGTCGTGTGGGTGATGTCGACGCATTTGTATTTCATCATGCCGCGCAGACGGGTGGGATGCAGCGAGAATGGACGTCCGAAGTCAAGAATGCCATTTGTGCCGTCAGTGCGCACGTACACACCGGCAAAAAGGTTGCCTGCGGCAAGCTTGCCGATTGAGCCGATTCCGACAAAGCGGGTTTCGAGACATGCGGCCTGCCCTGTGCCGGTCGAGGTGTCGTCGGTGGGAAATGTGTTGGATGTGCCGAGTGTTGTAGCCCCTTTATTACCGGTGTCCCAGTAGCTCTCGCCATCTTTTGGCCACGGATTCCATACCTTGCCGTCGAGCCACCAGTCGTCCATAGAGCCATTGGGGATGGAATATAGGGATCCTGTAGTGAATTCTACCTCATTGCTGGTCTCATCGTCGCTTATCGCGCGGGCAATATATGTTGTTTCGGGTTGCAGGTGTATGATGCGTCCGGTGATTGCGCCGCCGCTGCCTGAAATCTCTGACTGCGGCAAATCGATCCATTCGCCGGCATCAGCCGCACGATACTGTATGGTGTTCTGACGGCTATCCTGAGCGGAAACGTGTACCCATGCCACACATGTCCATGCATCGACACGATTGACTGCGACGGTCGATTCGGAGGTCTGTACATAGATTGTCCAGTCGAGTGTGCGTCCGTGCTCGGTAACCTTTATGCTGACAGGACTTGAAAAATCGATGCTATTGTCTACGATGTCGGGGGAGTATACCGCCTCTGGACCGGAGAGTTTCATCGATAATACCTTCAGCCGTTTGAGATTGACATGATCAGGCACATAAACCACAACACGCCGCCCGATGGGATCGATGGTTGATGCACCAATCTGACCTTCGACGGTGAAATAGCGTTCGATGGGCTGAACGGCCGAAATGCGCCATGTGTAATCCTGATATAGAGATACGGTTGTCTCGACAGGTTCGCGCAGATCAATTCCTGAAGCGAACAGAGCTGAATCGGGCCATTGCGCGCCTGCGGGTGTCAGCGTCCAAGCAGTGGCTTTTACATGTTGTATGTCGGCTGTCTCATCGAGAAAAATGGTGACAGTGCGGTTGATTGAGTCGATTGAGGCTGCCTGTGACTGATGGTCTACCTCAATCTGAGCGAGATTTGCCTGAATACGAGGATAGGGAATGTCGTTTTTTATGCAGCCGGCCATCAGTGAGAGTAAGGTCAGAGCTACTGCCGTATATAGGATATGCTTAGAAGTGGACACTTGTGCCGAATTTAATATTGAACAGGTTGAATCGGAAATTTGCGCCAGATGTGGTGCGCGAGCCTTCGTCGCGGCCGTCGGTGGTCTGCTTTTCGTGTGTCATATGTAGACCGAACACACCAAGCGAGATGTTGAATGACATGTAGTCCATGATGAACACATACAGACCGGGACTGAAGTTGAGTGATGCCGATGTGCGCACGGTGCGTGTGTCACGTGGCTCGTCATTATAAATGCGCATGAATCGTGATGACCCACTCGATGCTCCGAGATCAACTTCGTTGAAGATGCCGAAACGTTTCATTGGTGAGAGGCCAATGAAATTGCGGTAGAACAGCGATACGCCATAGCTCTGCGATGAGTAGCTGACGTCGCGTATGGAGAAATTGAGATCCTCGTCAAAATCCATTGACAGGCTGCCAAGACTCGCGTCGCCCTTGGTGTATGTGAGCCGCAGGCCGATTGACTGGTTGTTGCGGAAAAAGTAACTGATAGTCGGATTGAGGGAGTAGGTGTGTCCTTTGAAATCGAGATCTTTGATAATGGACAATATCTGCACGTCGTCGGTGTTAAGCTCGCCGTATGACGCTGTAAGGCCTATTGCCCACTGTCCTTTGGGGATGAAAAGATAATTGCGCAGACCTCGATCGTGTCGGCCAATGTTGCGCTGCGGTATGATCATGCTCACGGTGTCGTTGCCAACGATCACCCGCTCGTCGGTGGGCTGCTTGTCCTGTGGCTGCTCTTGACCGTGCGCTTGCGCGGCTGCGGCCATCAGTGCTATGGCCGCTGTAACTCTTGTGATGATGCTTGGTTTCATTTGCGCGCGGTGATTGAATTAAAGATAAAAAGCTACGCCGAACGATACAGAAAACAGATTGATCCAGAAGTTGGCGCTTTTTGCGTTGCGGTCGGCCAGATATATCTGATCGGTAATTGATTTTGTCTTCGTGTAGGAAAAACCGAGTACTCCGATGCTTACCTCCATGGCCGAATAGTTGTTGAGAAACATGATGATGCCGGGAGTCAGACCCACGTCGAGCTTGAAATTGCGCTCGTAGGTGCCTGTGAGTGCGTCGCCGGTGCCGTTCACAATTTTAGATTGGCCGCCTCCGAGTTGCAATTGCACTTCATTGAAGAAACCGAAACGCTGCGATTTGCCCAATGAAATATAGTTGCGGAAAGCTGCTGTGCCATAATACTCCTGACTGATGTTGTAGAGATGGTCGATGTCGTATGAGGTGTCACTGCCAAGTACGACGCTTGCGCGGTCAAGCTTGGTCTTGGAACGGCTGTATGCGAATCGTCCACCTGCGGCAAGGTTGTTCTTGAACGCAAACATGAGCATCGGACTTACCTTGAACGTGTAGGTCTCGCCTGAGAGGTTCTCTATGATCAGAAACTGATAATTGTCTTGATGACTCTGCGAATAGCTTACGCTTACTCCGGTGATCCATTGCCCTTCGGGCACGAACGACACCTGTTCGAGACCTCGCTTGAAAGGCTCTTGCGCGTTTGCGGGTTTGTGAACCGCAAGCAGTGCAATGGAGGCCAGAATGAGTGTCTTAAATATGTTAGCCATATGTGATGTTTAGTATGCAAACGTGAGATTGTCGAGACGTAGCCTTGATCCGGTTGAGGCGCCTCTGACAGGATCGGGTAGGGTGATGATGTTGGCGGTCTCGGCATGTAGATTGCCGGTGAAACGTGATGACGAGGCCATGACCTTGACGCGGGTAGCTTTTATCCCGAAGCGGGAGTAAGTCAGCGGTATGGAGAATGCTGTGTAGCCAGTGGATGGCTCGAGCTGGACACTGCCTGCAGCCAAGATGATCTCACTGTCATTTTCCATACCAAGAACCTCTATGGTGATCAGGCCTCGGTCGCTGGGATCGGCCGCCGTCGGCTCATAAATGTAAAATCCGTTGAGCGATGTCGGGCGCGATTCTATTCCGACCCCTTCAATATAGGTTTCAGTGGGCTCAGGAAACGGACTGAATGAGTATGTGCCCAGAAATATCTTGGCAGCCGCACGCCATGCTATATCGGGGATATTGCGGGAATAGCGGACATAGGGGTAGAATTCCTGCAGATAATCGGCTATAGGAGCGCCATTGGGGTCGAAGGCCACACTCACGAGCTCAACCGCGTAGTCACCGCTCATCCGATCCTCGATGGTGAACACTGATGGTTGCATGTACCACGTGTTTTTTAGCCTCGATCCGGTATTGAATGTCTTGATATTGGTGTTGGCCCAACCTGTGGGTGCATCATGGCGGTAAGATGCTTTGTTCTGGCAGTTGAATATTTCGGCGAATGTTTGGGAATATCTTCCGCCACAGGCGATGTCAGCCATGTCAATAGCCTTTTTTGTGTCTTCAAAGTCGCCGTTTGGCAGTGGTGTGGCGGCTTCGGTGACGATCGAGATGTCGTGAGCCGCTGTGTCCACATCGGGTTGGAGTGTGGATACGAATGTATAGGCTTTCTGAGGTTCGAGGCCTATGATAGTGATCAGCCCTTGATTTTCGTCGCGACTGAGTACGGTGACCGGATTGCCATTGACTGTCGTGACAAGCCGACGGGTGATAACGGCCACAAGTTCGCTTCTCGATGGGCAGTTGATGCGCAGTTTTACACGGGTTGCAAATACATCGGCGTCGATTGTGTAGTCGGGCGAGATACGTCCGATAGATAATTCGGCTTTTAGCTCGGTGCCGTAGTATGCCAGCAATGTAAGCGGTTTTGTGCCTGCGGGAATGCTTACCGTGACGCGATATGTTGCATTGCCAAGAGGTGTGATATTTTCTATTTTTGCATTGGAAAGCGTGCCGTCGGCTTCTCTGGCGATCAATGACATTTCTTCTGACAAGGACGCAGAGGGGGCAGCTACGACGATATCAACTGTGTTGATGCCTATTACAGCATCGCTTGCCGAAATTACGTTTATATCAAACGGTATGGTGTTGATTGTGATTGTTGCCGGAGCACTTTGGCGACCGGAGGGTTCTGTGACGGTCAGGGAGATACGGCTGATGTTGTCAACTCCTGCGCGATATTGAAGATGTGACAGTAGAGGCGAGATATCGAAATTGGTTGTTCCCGCTGAGAATGAAGGAATAATGACCCCTATGCTTTCGAGGAAGCGGTGCCCACTGTCATCGCTGTCCACAAGATTGATTTGCGATGGCGCACCGACAGTATTGAGCAATGGTGAGTCGAGAGTGAGAAGAACCTCAGCAGGCGCCGTTGGTGATTCAATTGTGAACATGACCGGGTGATCGGGCAATGTTCGTTCGAGCAGCGATATGTTACCATAGCTGTCTGCGTCGTCGGATGCGATTGTGACTTCCGGGCCGGGCGATGTTATCATTTGCTGTGTGATTGTGACACGCTGCAATTCATCGCCGTTGCATTCAAGTATCACATCATCACCTTCGGCATCGATGGTGAATGCCATTAGTTCTCCTTCACAAGTGGATATATCGCGTGCGAGAACGAATATTGCCTTTCCTGAGTCGAGGCCTATGCTGACGGTCAGTGGCTCGGGACGCATGAATGCAGTGCGGGTCTCATTGCTGCTGAACTCGATGTAACTACCTCCGGCAGAATGAATCATGGCTGTCCATCCGTCGTGAGCGGAATTGAATGACGGAGTTGACGTGAATGACACAGGTACATTGGATAGTGTGGCACGTAGGTCGACGGTTGCAGTCGCTCCATCTGAGATGTGATACGATGTAACTGCCTTAAAAAATGGTTTGTCGAATCCTTCGGCTTTTGAGTCGCCATGAGTTGCTGTAAATCGGTAGTTACCCGACAGATATCGCTCGCCTTGCCTGAAAGAAGAAAACGTGTCCCATTTGTGTGACGACTGCACGTTGCCGTCGTTCTCAGCTACCATTTCGAGGCAGAAGTCGTCGGCAGCAGGTGGAGTGACAGTCACAGTCTTCGGAGATACTACCTCGATTGTAACATTGAGCAACCCCGTGCCATTGTAGAAATCGGGTTTGGAATCATCGCTACAGGCAGTCGCAAGAAATGCGACAGCCGATATTACCGAGTATTTGATGTGCCTGTTCAGCATTTGTATCAGAGGCATTTGGTGAGTTGGCCGCGCACGCCACGCAAAAAATCTGCGGTGGCCATACGGCGCTTACCTTGAGGCTGTAAGGATATGATTTGTAGTGGAGCGTCGGAACAGTCGATAGTCAGAATGCCATTGGTGGAATCAATATTGATGCGGCCAGGAATCGTCGAGCCGGCTGCTGCCAATGGTTGTGTCTCGAAAATTTTCAGGTCACCCAGTCCTTCAACAGTAGTCCACGCAGCCGGATATGGCGAAAGACCACGTACGAGATTATGCACATCAGTGGCTGTGCGATTCCAGTCGATGCGGCATGTGTCCTTAAAGATTTTAGGGGCTGGTGTGGGAGATATGCTGCCGGTCAGCTTATCTTGCTGTATTGTGGTTAGTTGACCGGTTTCAATATCTCGCAATGTTTTAAGGGTCAGCTTTGCTCCAAGTTCCATCAGACGGTCGTGGACTGTTCCGACATTGTCTTCGGGAGCTATTTCAATTCGTTCCTGGGCGATTATATCGCCTGTGTCAATTTCGTGCTTGAGAAAGAATGTGGTTACACCTGTTTCTGTGTCACCATTGATCACAGCCCAGTTTATAGGTGCAGCGCCCCGGTAACGCGGAAGGAGAGATGCATGAAGGTTGAATGTGCCAAGCCGAGGCATGCTCCAAACAATTTCGGGTAACATCCTGAATGCGATGACTATGAAAAGGTCGGCATTGATTGATCGCAATTCTTCGACAAATGCAGGGTCTTTGAGGTTCACCGGCTGCATCAGGTGTAGCCCACGCTCGACAGCAAGCTGTTTGACTGGTGACTGAAGCATTTTGTGACCTCGTCCGGCCGGCTTGTCGGGCATTGTCACGACGGCAGATATCTCAACACCTGCGTCGAGGAGTTGTTTAAGAGAATATGCTGCAAATTCAGGTGTGCCTAAAAATACTGTTTTCATGCGTTGTCGGTATGTATGTTGTCAAGGTGCTCAAATCCTTTCCATGTGGCCGGAACTGGAGCTGTTACCGATATTGTTTCCTTGCTTACAGGGTGGATAAATTCAATGTGGCGCGCAAGCAGCGAGATCGATCCGTCGGGGTTGGAGCGCTTGTCGCCATATTTGAGATCTCCTTTGATCGGGCATCCTATTGCGGCAAGTTGGACGCGTATCTGATGTTTGCGTCCGGTTTCAAGATTTATTTCAAGAAGATGGAAGCGCTCTGACGATGCTACGTGCCTGTAGGATAGCGCCGCTCGTTTAGCTCCTTGACGCGGTGATTGCCATGCTGTCGATTTGTTGATGCGCTCCACTGTGGTGATATAGTGTTCGAGATGTCCTTGTGGCTGCGGAGGCAGATTGCGTGTGAGCGCCCAATATGTCTTTCTGACCTGGCCATTGCGGAACATGTCGTTCATTCTTGACAAAGCCTTGGATGTTTTGGCGAAAACCACGAGTCCTCCAACCGGTCGGTCGAGGCGGTGAGTGACACCGACAAACACATTGCCTGGCTTGGCATATTTCTGTTTGAGGAGACGTTTTAGCGACTCGCACAGTGGCTCATCGCCAGTTTTGTCTGCCTGCACGATCTCGCCCGGTGCTTTGTTGACGATGATCAGATGGTTATCTTCGTAGACTACTTCCATCCGGCGACAACATTTCGCAGTTGCGACATACGTTCCATCAGCTGTGGCAATCGTTCAAGCGGCAGCATGTTCGCTCCGTCGCTCTTGGCTTTCGCTGGTTCTGGATGGGTTTCGATGAACAATCCGTCGACTCCGGCTGCGATGCCTGCTGCGGCGATTGTGTCGATGAGATCAGGGCGACCTCCGGTCACTCCAGCCGGTTGATTTGGCTGCTGTAATGAATGGGTGACGTCGAGAATGACCGGCGCACCAAACGTCTGCATGGTGGGAATGCCTCTGTAGTCGACGATGAGATCCTGATAGCCGAAGCTCACGCCACGTTCGGTAAGCGCAACGTTGCAGCATCCGGCATCACGCACTTTTTGCAGAGCGAACACCATCGCTTCAGGCGAAAGAAACTGTCCTTTCTTGATATTTACAGCTCGACCTGTGCGTGCGGCTGCCACAAGTAAATCGGTTTGGCGGCATAAAAATGCCGGAATCTGCAACACGTCGACATATGGAGCCGCCATTGCAGCCTCTTCAGCTGAGTGAATGTCTGTGACAACCGGAATACGATATTCACTGCGCACCCGTCCGAGCACTTCAAGCGCTTTTTCATCGCCAATGCCAGTGAAAGAGTCGAGCCGCGAGCGGTTGGCCTTTCGGTATGAGCCCTTGAAAACGGTGGTGATGCCCAGTGGTCTGGTAGTTTCGAGAATCTTCCCGGCTATGTCGAGAGCCATCTGTTCGCCTTCGATCACGCAGGGGCCGGCGAGAAGAAAGAATTGCTTATTCGATGCCGCTTCATTGAAGTTGAAGTGGCTGTCTTTTGCGTTCAGTTCCATGAATATGTGGAGTCATAGGGGTGACAGTGCAAAGTTAAGGATTTTTCTGCAAATGACAATAAATGATCAGCCCGGATGCAGCAGTCAGCAACATCCGGGCGAAATGATTATTACGATGGTTAATAGGATTACTCTTCTGCTTGTTTCTCAGCGTAGTCCTTGAGCAATTTCTCCTGAACATCGGATGGCACCAGCTCATAGCTTGCAAACTGCATGGTGAATGATGACCGCCCGCCGGTGATCGAGCTAAGAGCAGTGGAGTAAGATCCCATTTCCTTGAGGGGAACTTTTGCTACGATTTTCTCAAATCCGCTGTCGCTTTCCATTCCCATGATGATTGCGCGTCGACCCTGAAGATCGCTCATAACGTCGCCCATCACATCGGAAGGCACAAGCACTTCAACATCATAGACCGGCTCGAGAATCTTAGGCCCGGAGTTGCGGAACGCTTCAGAGAATGCGTTGCGCGCCGCCAATCGGAATGATATCTCATTGGAATCAACAGGGTGCATCTTGCCATCGTAGATGCAGACACGCACATCGCGTGCATAGCTGCCGGTGAGAGGGCCTTGTTCCATTCGATCCATCAAACCCTTGACTATAGCAGGGATGAAGCGGGCATCGATCGCTCCGCCAACAATGCAGTTGTGAACCACTAATTTGCCTCCCCATTCGAGAGGTATCTCCTGAGTGTCGCGCACGCTCATCTTGTATTCCTGATTGCCAAAGCGATAGGTGTCGGGGGCAGCCATTCCTTCGGTGTATGGTTCGACAATCAGGTGCACCTCGCCGAATTGTCCTGCGCCTCCACTCTGTTTCTTGTGGCGGTAGTCAGCTCTGGCAGCCTTGGTGATGGTCTCGCGGTAGGGGATGCGTGGCTCTTCAAAAATGATAGGCAGCTTGTCGTTGTTCTCAACGCGCCATTTAAGAGTGCGGAGATGGAACTCGCCTTGTCCTTTGACAATCGTCTGTTTCAGCTCTTTTGATTGCTCGACAATCCATGTGGGATCTTCTTCGTGCATTCGCGTTAAAATCCCGTTGAGTTTCTCGGCGTCGCTTTCTGTGGCAGGGCGTACGGCGCGTTGGTATTTGGGCTCGGGATATTTGATGAAGTCAAAGGCATAGTCACAGCCTTTCTCATCGAGAGTGTTGCCTGTGCGCACATCCTTGAGTTTAACAGTTGCGCCAATGTCGCCGGCGTGTAATTCGTCGACTGAATTCTTGATCTGTCCACACACACAGTATATCTGCGCGATGCGCTCTTTCGATCCACGGGTGACATTGTCGAGATCGGCTCCGGGTTTCAGGGTGCCGGACATTACTTTGAAATAGCTGACTTCACCGATGTGAGGTTCGACTGTGGTCTTGAACATGTAGAGGGATACCGGCCCATTGCTGTCGGGTTTGACTTCGCGTCCCTCGATGTCGACAGGAGCAGGCATGTCCTCGACAAACGGCACTACATTGCCAAGAAATTCCATCATGCGGCGCACTCCCATATCCTTGACAGCGCTTACGCAGAACACCGGATAGATCGAGCGGTCGACCAGACCCTTGCGGATACCTTCACGCATCTCGTCCTCTGTCAGACTTCCTTTCTCGAAAAATTTCTCCATGAGAGTCTCGTCGTTCTCAGCTGCTGCCTCGACAAGCTTTTGATTGAGTTCGCGCGCACGCTCAAGCTGGTCTGCGGGAATATCTTCAATTATAGGAGCACCACCATCAGGCCCCCAAGAGTATTTTTTCATCAACAGGACGTCGATCATGGCGTTGAATCCGGGGCCGGCATTGAGAGGGTATTGGATTGCTACAATGCGGTTGCCGAAGTGTTCGCGCATCTGTTCCATGACATTGTCATAGTCAGCTTTCTCTCCGTCGAGCTGGTTGAGTGCGAAAATGACCGGCTTATTGACTCGTGTGGCGGTGCGGAAAATATTCTGCGTTCCTACTTCCACGCCGTATTGGCCGTTGACCACTATGACACCGGTATCGGTGACATTGAGAGCAGTGACGGCATTGCCAACAAAATCGTCTCCTCCTGGGCAGTCGATAACGTTGAGTTTCTTATTTAGAAATTCGGCATAGAAAACAGTTGAGAATACAGAGTAGCCGTATTCTTTCTCTACCGGAAAATAGTCGCATACAGTGTTGTTTTGTTCTACAGTGCCACGGCGTTTTATAACTCCACACTCATAGAGCATTGCCTCTGCGAGTGTGGTTTTTCCTGAGCCTTTGCTTCCAAGCAGGGCTATGTTCTTGATTTCGTTGGTCTGGTAAACGTTCATATTGAGGGTTGTTTTAATGATTTTGACCGGACACAGACCCTTTCGGGTATCTGTTCGTTAGAATTTCGACCGAAAATTATTGAAACATCTTTCAAATATCAAATAAAAAAACATGTTGCGCAACACATCGTAATCATTTGCGCGATTTTAGAGCAAAAGATGTCGTTTTCTCGTGTATTTTCACTACTTTTGCGCGCGATTTTCACGAAGGGGCGTCGCCCCGTGTATTATTCCTGACATAACCCATTATGAACGAAGATATTCACCACCCGATAGTTTCCATAGGTAAGGTTGACATCGATATGTCGAAGAATGCCCCCGAGCCAGACCCGGCAGATCTGCCCCTTCTGTTGACTCGCGATCTGGTGCTGTTTCCCGGAGTCGTTTTCCCGATCCAGCTGGGTCGTGAGGCATCCGTAAAGGTGGCCCCAGGTTCTCATGAGAAGGGTATAAATAACGGAGTGGTAGTTAAAA
>CANOUR010000014.1 GCA_947570265.1 uncultured Bacteroidales bacterium
TCATTCGCCTCTGCATTGTGTTATCTTCTAATAGCTTGCAATGACCTTAAGCGCCAACACTATCGCTGGTGGCCTCCCGACTATCTTTCGTTTATGATTGCTTATCAAAATATGAAACTACAGGTCATATGGTGCACGTACTGAAGATTGAAATTACGCTATACAAGTTTAACCACCTGTATGTACGACAATCAACAGATACACAATCAGTAGCAACCGTTCAAAAATTGAAATGACTTTTAGGTCAATTACTCTTTGTATAAACATGTGGTTTATTATACAGTATATCAGATAAACACACCAAAAAACAAGGTTGACGAAGACAAACTGCAACGGATCATACCAACCCCAATGAGTTGAATCTAGATAATAATAAATGACCAAAACAAATACGCCATATAAATATATATATGACCAAATAGTATCATCACGCCTGTATTCATAGTTTTCTCTCATTGTATGTGATATTTTAATATTGGTTAGCCACTATTAAACAACATTTTAAAATAATGTCATCTTGCTTTGTCAACGAAGCATAAAAAAATGTCTACTCATGCAGGTTTTATTCCCTATACTATCTTATCATGATTTAAAAGCAACATTAGCAACGTGACGAATAGTAATCGTTCGAAAATAAGAACGACTTTCTTGTCCACAAATCTAACAATAATCAAATGGTTTGTTATGCAATATAATGGAAATGCGCATAACACAAATAAAACTCCAGTTAAAGTACCCCATGGATAATTCCATAAATAGGCGGACTTAAGGCATAAATACGTTATTATACCAAAAAATCCGTATAGGTATACGTATGCACAGATTCTATCGATTTGCGCAGATTCATTGTCTTCTATTTCCGCCATTATCTTTAATTTTTAAGTAGTTGGTTAAATTAATACAATATGCTTTGGGATTTTTGATAGATTCTCATTCATTGAAAAGGGCGCGATGCGGGCATCGCAACCGATGAAAGAAAGGGAAATATCCAAAAATATCAAGCAGATTGTGTTCAAGCTTTATTCTAATACGATTATTCATTAATTTAAAATATTGTAGCGTCTTAATTTGAACAGCTACTTAACAAAAAAATAAATTGCGAATAGCACTGTTGCAAGAATGCCTTCTATAAAAACCATATATTTTTCAGAAAATGCAAACCGCACTATTGAGTGATTGACTATGATAAATACCTGATACATCAAGGTTACTAACATTATCGGGAGAATCGGATATGACAGCCGATACAATGAGTATCCAATCAACGCCATGGGATAGACAATTAGATACATCCATATAACTAATTTGACGAAAACAAGCTTCAGATCCATCGCTTGCAGTATTTAATGTTTTATTACAATTAAATCCCATAATACACAGAAAAGCCATCCGCCAAATAATGAGCACACCATGAAAATTAAAGTTATCAATTTTCCACACCCTCCTCTATAATATTCCGCATTGGCAATAATACGCTCATATGCCTTCTTTCGTATAATATAACAATGCCATACATAGGCGAGAGGTATATATAAACCAAGAATCGACGCTATCCATAATTCAAATGTAGGTATGCGATTTAATACATTCAATTTAAAAAATAGAATAATGGTAATCTGGATAATCCCAGAAAGAAAAAAGAATGAAACCGCATTTTTTGCATCTCTCTCCGGAAACAGCTTACGCCCTACCATCCATGAATATACATTGTAATAAATTGTATTAATAAAATTCTGAATCATTGATCAATAACTTTGATATATAAAAACTTCAGATCCATCGCTAATTTATTAAAATTGATATTCTTTTCCGTTAGGAATTGCTTGAATTATGGATGACCATGAGGACACGCTCCGTCGAATGGCGCATCACGACATTTCTCACCGTATCGCCCGCACACCTTATCAGCGTACCCATGACATCGGGCTGCAGCACATAGAGAGACTCCCGCACCTGACCGAAAATACCGCCACAGCACAGCCATAGCATCGCAACAAACAGCAAAAGCTTTCTCATATAATGAGATATTAGTTATTGCGCCAAATATAGGAAATAAATTCTTTTTACGTAAAAATTTAGCCTAAATAATTAAAAAGTTTCAGGATGGCGGAGTTTTCGCCTCCGAATTAACATCAGGCAGGTCTTTTGGCTTGTTTCTTCACCCCACTCGCCTTGCCTTCCCGTACTTTATATGACACCGGGAAAGTCAGCACTTGTCGGGATATTTTCAACCTCAGGGGTGCTGAATTTGTTTCTTTTACGGCATCTCCCTCTCCGAACGCTTTTTTTGCTTAATTTTGCAACTTAAAACTAACCTGCTTGTCACTGATCAATCTTACATCGTTGATGCGACCCGTGTTCCAGCCCCGGCTGCGCGCCGCCGCATCGTGGCGCGGACGCACCGAGGAGGTGCAGCGTGCCGAGCTGGCGCGGATAGTGAAGATGGCACGCGACACCCAATGGGGACGCGAACACCGTTACCGGCACATAGGCAGTTACGAGGATTTCCGTCTGGCTGTGCCACGCACGGTGCCGTATGACAATGTGCGTCCGCTGGTGATGCGCATGATAGCCGGCGAACGCGATGTGCTGTGGCCCGGAGTGTGCCGGTCGTTCGCCCAGTCGTCGGGCACATCGGACGGCCGAAGCAAATATATACCCGTGACAGCCGAAAGCCTGCGGATGACGCACTACCGCGGCGCACGCCACTCGGTGGCGCACTATCTCGACAATGTGCCCGACAGCCGCATTTTCGACGGTCGCGCATTTATACTCGGCGGCAGTTTTGCCAACGAACTGACACTGCCCGACGGTGTGAGAGTGGGTGACCTGTCGGCCAATCTGATCTACGACTTGCCCCGATGGGCTGAGCTGGCGAGAGTGCCGTCGCGGCGCATAGCCCTGATGGAGGACTGGAGCCGTAAGCTGCCGGCGCTGATCGAGTCGGCCGCGCGGCGCGACGACATCACCAATCTGAGCGGAGTGCCGTCGTGGTTTCTGACGGTTGCCAAGGGGGTGCTCGAGCTGACGGGCGCCGCCACGCTCCATGACGTGTGGCCGCGCCTCGAGGTGTTTTTCCATGGCGGAATAGCATTCGGCCCCTACAGGGAACAATACCGGCGCATCACCGATAGCGGGCGCATGCACTATCTTGAGAACTATAATGCCTCGGAAGGATTTTTTGCCGTGCAGGACGACATTTCATCGCCTGCGATGCTGATGCTGCTCGAAGCGGGTCAGTTCTTCGAGTTCATACCCGTGGCACAGGCCGAGGCCGACAATCCGGAAATAATTCCCGCATGGCAGGTTGAAAGCGGGCGCACCTACGCGCTGGTGATAACGGCTGTCAACGGACTGTGCCGCTATCCGATCGGCGACACCGTGAGGATCGAGAGCACCGATCCGCTGCGCATACGCGTGGCCGGGCGCACGAAGCATTTCATCAATGCTTTCGGCGAAGAACTGATGGTGCACAACGCCGATGCCGCTATCGCCGAGACATGCCGGTGCCTCGGTTGCGACGTGGCCAACTACACCGCCGCACCGGTCTATGCCGGCGACCGCACACGCGGCCGACACGAATGGCTCGTGGAGTTTGAACGCGAACCGGCTTCTCTTGACCAATTCGCCGCAATGCTAGACGACGAACTGCAGCGACAAAACAGCGACTATCAGGCCAAGCGCACCGGCAATCTGTTTCTCGACCCGCTGACGGTGGTGAAAGCCCGGAGCGGTCTGTTCGACCGATGGCTTGCGTCGACCGGCAAGCTCGGCGGCCAGCGCAAAGTGCCACGCCTGTGCAACGACCGCCGTTTCATCGACCCGATGCTCGAGATTCAGCACAATCTCTGACTCAATCACACTGACAGTACAAAATAAGTAGGATGTACAAATTAGTTAATGCATTGCCTGCAGTATTATATGGCATGCTTTCAACCGGCTTTTCCGTTACAATGGCACCCCATTGCGCCATCAAAGCCATTTGAAATCCTACTCATATTATACCACATTCAATACGATTACTAATTTATACATCCTACTTAAAACGAAATGAGAAATATACTACGCAAGGCACTGGCGGTTGTAGCCGGATGCGCGTTATCGACCAGCGCATGGGCATCACACCCCGACTATGTGTTTCTGTTCATAGGCGACGGCATGGGCCCGGGACAGGTGATGACGGCACAAAACTATCTCCGCGCCGTCACCCAACGCCCCGACACAACCCTGCTCATGACCTCACTGCCCGTGACATCGCTCTGCACCACCTACAGCGCATCAAGCCCAGTGACCGACAGCGCGGCCGCCGGCACGGCGATAGCCACCGGCACCAAGACGCGCAACAACATGCTCGGCATGGCGTCAGACACCACCGCACTGCGCTCGATAGCACGTGATTTCCAGCAGCTGGGCTATGGCATCGGCCTTGTGACCAACGTTGCAGCCGACGACGCCACTCCGGCGGCATTCTATGCCAATGTGCCCGACCGCGGCATGTACTACGAGATAGGCCGTCAAGCTGCCGAGAGCGGGTATGAGTTCATTGCCGGTGCAGGTCTGCGCGGATTTTCCAAGCAGGGTCAACCCACCGGTCTTGCATCGCATTTCGACCGCTACAACGTGAAGATAGTCCACGGGCTCGACGAACTGGCACAGACCGACGCCAACAAGGTGGTGCTTCTCAGCCCCGACACCATACACAACTACCGCATCAACTACGCTATCGAGGCACGCCAGGGCGATATGTCGCTGCCGTCGATGACGCGTGCCGCCATCGACCATATGATGCGTGTGCGCCCGCAACAGTTTTTCATGATGGTCGAAGGGGGCGCTATCGACCATGCCGGACATGCCAATGACGGAGCATCGGTGATCGGCGACGTGCTCGATTTCGACCGGGCGCTCCGCGAGGCCTACAACTTCTATCTGGCCTATCCCGAGCAGACGCTCATCGTCGTCACTGCCGACCACGAGACCGGCGGCATGTCGCTTGGCAACAACGCCACAGGCTATTGGGCCAACACTGCCGTTCTGGCCAACCAGCATGTGTCGAAGGACACCTTCTCCGATCTGTGCAACAAACTGTCTGACCCCACGTGGGATGAAATGGAGCGCATGCTGCGCCGCGACTTCGGATTCTGGGATGCGATACCACTTACCGACAAGCAGACCTCTCTGCTCAAGGATATGTTCGACGCCACATTCGTCACTCACTCGGCCAAAGGTCAGCAGGCACTCTATAACTATTACAATCCGTTTGCAGCCACAGTGTTCGATGTGATGGACAGCCATTCGGGCATCGGGTGGACATCGATCAAGCACACGGGCAATCCGGTGCCGGTGTTTGCCGTAGGCGTAGGATCGGAGCTATTCTCGCCCATGAGCGACAACACCGAAATATCGGCACGCATACGCGAGGCGTGCAAGAAATACCAGCATACACCGGTGATGATGCGATAAACCGCAGAAGACACCTTTTTACACAGTCCGACCCCGCCTGTCCACATTGGACGAGGCGGGGTCGGACTGTATATCGGGTGACGTATAAACGCGTTACGACACGAAATCGATGTTGCCGCGCGGCTCGTCGCGGTCGACCCGGCTGTCGGGACGGCTCATTGTGCCTGAGAGATTGCGCACACGGTCGACAATCTTTTTGTCGCGCGTGTATGTGGGGTTGCTCTCAAGAATCTCGATCACCTCATCGTCGTCGAGCTGATCGGGTGTGAGAATGATATTGCGCTTGCCCTGCTGCATGTCGCCGACTTTTCCCACGCCATACTCGTCTTCGATGCGGCGGGTGTCGACCGGCGGTTCAGGCTTTTTCTCGGGAGCGCGCGGGGGCTTGGGGCCGAACGGGCCGAAGAGTCCGGGCTTCTTGCGCTCGCGAATCTGCTGCTCCTCTTCTTCGATGTCGACATCGAATCCGGCCGCGAGAATTGTGATCTTCACCTTGTTGCCCAACGATTCGTCGAATGCCAGACCCCATATCACATCTACGCCGGGATCAATGCCGGTGACAAACTCGGTAAGCTCGTTGGCCTCCTCCATCAGGAAGGCATCCTCGGCCTCACGCGAATAACTGAGATTGAACAGCAGTTTTTTCGATCCCATGATGTCGCGGTTTTTGAGCAACGGCGAGTTGAGGGCATCCTCGATCGCCTTGCTCACACGCCGCTCGCCCTCGCCATATCCGGTGGAGATTATCGCCGAACCGCCGTCGCGCAACGTGGTGTCGACGTCGGCGAAGTCGACATCGATGTGACCCTTCTTCGTGATCAGCTCTGAAATCGACTTTGCGGCGGTGAGCAGGGTGTCGTCGGCCTTGGCGAAGCCGTCGACGAGATTGCAGTCGGGATATATCTCAGTCAGGCGCTCGTTGTTGATGACCAGCAGGGCATCGACATATTGCTTCATCTTGTCGGCACCCGCCAGGGCTTTAAGGATTTTCTTCTGGCCTTCGAAAAGAAACGGTATGGTGACGATGCCTATCGTGAGCAATCCGCGCTCCTTGGCCACGCGAGCCACGACCGGTGCCGCACCGGTGCCTGTGCCGCCGCCCATGCCTGCGGTGATGAACACCATTTTGGTGTCGTCGTCGAAAAGCGCGTTGATCTGGTCGATGCTCTCCTCGGCGTAGCGCTCTGCCACCTCGGGCTTGTTGCCGGCACCAAGTCCGGGGCCGATCTGCAAACGGTTGGGCACGGCCGACTGGCGGAGCGTCATGCCATCGGTGTTGATGTTGACGAAGCTCACTTCCTCTATGCCGTTGCGGAACATGTGGTCGACGGCATTGTTGCCACCGCCGCCCACGCCCACAGCCTTTATGATGATCCGGCGCTCGGGCCGGGGATTGTCAGGCGAGTTGAATTTCGATGTATCGTCGAGATTGTCGTTGTAGTCGTACATTATATAATGAACTGATTTAAGTGCGTGATATGTATACGTGTTGTTTATTTTATTTTTCCAGCTCCGAGAACTCGTCGTCGTCGTTGTCTTCCATCAGTCCGGCCATCTTCTGCTTCAACCGCTGCACCCATGGCGACAGACGGCCACCCTTGGAGGTTTTGCGGTGAGGCTGGTCGTCATCCTCCAGTCCATCGAGCGGATCGTCGGCATCATCCTCACCGAGGGTCGGGATATGCGGCTTTTCGACTACAGGAGCTGCATCCTGCGGCTCGGGCTCGGCCACGTCGGCCACCACTTCCTCCATGCACGGTTTGCCGTGAGCGGCCACAGCGGCAAGGATGGCGATCACATCGACAGCATCGACCGGCTGTATGCGGTTGTCGACGATGCGTATGTTGCTTCCGGGCAAACCGGTGCGCACGCTCATGCGCGTAGCCTGCTCAAGACGGGCATTGAAGCCTTTGAGCTTAGCGCCGCCTCCGGTCACAACAATACCGGCAGGCAGATCGTTGGCCGACAATCGGGCATACTTTATCTGCTCGGCGATATTGGCGATGATCTCGCCGGCACGCGCGCTGACGAGATTGTTGATCTCGGTGTAGTCGTTGCCGTCGGCGGGGAAGTCGGCGCTGTTGCCCGGCATGGCATTTCCGACGGTTTTCTTCAGATGCTCGGCCTTTTCGTCGAGATGATGCAGCGAGGTGATGTCGCGGGTGATGTTGCGCGATCCCATAGGCAGGGTGGCAAGATACACCAGCACGGCGTCCTTATAGAACGACACTGTCACTGTCTCAGCGCCGAAATCGACCAGCATGCAGCCGAGGCGCTTCTCCTCGCGCGTAAGCACCAGATCGGCGATGGCGAGCTGGCGCACCACCATGCCATGCACGTCAGTGCCCGTCTTGCCGAGGACATGACCGAGATTGCGTTTGAGCTGGCTGCGGCAGCTCACAAGGTTGTAGACAGCCGAAATATTGCGGCCGAACGTGCCGACAGGTGTGCGGGCACGGTCGCCGTCGATGGTGAACTCGCGCGGAGTGACAGCAACTATATCTCGGTCGTTGAGCACAGTTGACCGCGCCTCGTTGGCGATCTGCTGTATATGTGTGTCGGTGATCTCGGTTTCAACAGGCAGCCGGCGCTCCACACGGCAGGTCGACAGCACCATCGACTTGCCGCCCAACGCGGCATAGATACCGGTGATGCGTCGCGACGGATCGCGCGCCTCAAGACGTCCGAGTATATTCGTGATGGCTTGCGACACCTCTGCGACATTACGCACGCACCCATACCGCACGCCGTCAACAAGGCGTTCTTCCTCGACGGCTTTCACCGTGAGGACTCCCGAGGTGTCGACCGTTCCGATCGCGCCCCGTATCTTCGAGCTGCCCGTCTCAAGGGCCACGATATATTTCTGTTCCATCATTATTGGTGTTTATTGTTCTTCTTGGTAGTGTCGGTCTTGGCTGACTCTCTGGCCGCGGCGGGAATCGGCTTGTCGTTGTGGGCTTTCTTGCCCGGCAACGCCTGCCCGGGAGCCACGCCCTCCGCGGCAAGCATGGCCGCGACATCGGTAGCCTCCTCTTCCTCATCGATGGCATTGACAGCCTGCGCCACTGGCTTGACACGGCGCGTGGCCACTATCTGTCCAGCCCATTTAACGGAAATTGTGTCGTAATAGTTCCATCCTTTCACCGGAAGCACTTCGGTGTACATACGTCCGAGGCGCTCAAACTTGCTCTCGAGGTCGACCGGTTCACCGATATTGACCACATGGCCGTTGATCGCCGGAACGATGAATATGTCCGACGGATTCTCGACATGGATCATGGTCACAAGATCGCCCCACTTGCGGTGGCTGGCGAGCCAGTCGAGCATCGGCAGCAGTGACGCCGGTGTGAAGACGGTGTCGTTGACCGGGAAATGCCCTGAAATGACAGGCACATCGATATGATAGCGTGCCGAGGCCGAGATGCGTTTATTGTCTTTATTGATATAGTATGAGTCTGAGCCGTCAAACACACGTGCCACCGGTATGAGAGGCGTCACAGTCACCAGAATGCGCCGGTCGGTGGTCTTCACCACCCTCACATCCTCGATCTTATCGATCGAACGCAGACGCTCCGTGATACGCTGCGTGTTGATGTCGGCCATAAGCATCCCCGGCGCCCGCTCGGGCAGATCGCCCAGCTCGCGCGCTATCTCACGGGCGTTCACAAAATTGCGCGTGTGGTCGGGATCTTCAATCACCTCTATGCGCATGCCTTTGCACACATCGCTCCGACCTGCCACACTTGTCACGGCGAAAGCCGCCAACATGTAAATGAGTGTCACCATCGATATGGCGGCACAGATCAGATTCTTTATGCGTGTCTTCTTGATTTTCACCCGATTAGTTTATTTTCCGATGATAGTCACCGACAATCTGCGGCAGAAAGTCGCAGATGTCGCCGGCACCGGCGGTAAGGAGAATCTCAAAGTTACGTTTTTTCAGCGTATCCGGCAAATCGGCTTTGCATATCATCACTTTGTCGGGCGATGTGATGCGGTCGAAGATAATTTTTGATGTGACACCTTCGATCGGCTCTTCACGCGCCGGATAGATATCAAGCAATATCACCTCGTCGGCCAGCGACAGGGCTTCGGCAAATCCTGCCGCGAAGTCACGTGTGCGGGTATAGAGATGGGGCTGGAAAGCCACCGTCAGCTTACGTCCGGGATAGAGAGCGCGCACTGAGCCGATCGACGCCTTCAATTCATCGGGATGGTGGGCATAGTCATCGATTATGGCATGATCCGGCTCCCGCAGATGAAATTCAAATCTTCGCTTCGGCCCCATAAACGAGGCCATGGCCCGGCGGGCACTTTCGGGCTCGAGCTGACCCACGACGTCGAGTGCTGCCATCGCAGCCACAGCATTGTCAATGTTGACCGCCACCGGCACTCCGAGTTCGATGTCGGATATAAGCAACGTTTCACCCGGGCCGATCAGATCAAACACTACAGTGCCCTGCCCCATGCGTATGTTGGCGGCATGATAATCACCGGCATCGCGCGAATATGTGACTACGCGCACATCCTTGCCCTGACGCGGACGCAACTTGAGTCCGGTGTGCATCACAAGCACGCCTCCCGGCACGATCAACTCGGTGAAATGCGCGAAACTCTCGAGATACGCCTCTTCAGTGCCGTAGATGTCAAGATGATCGGGATCGGTAGCTGTCACGACTGCGACAGTGGGCGTGAGCCGGTGGAATGAGCGGTCATATTCATCAGCCTCCACCACGCTCCATGGCGATGTGTCGCTAAGCAGCAGATTGCTGCCGTAGTTGCGCAGTATGCCGCCAAGAAAAGCGTTGCATCCCGTGCCGCTCTGGTGAAGCATATGCGCGGCCATGCACGAGGTGGTTGTCTTGCCATGAGTGCCTGAGAAGCATATCGCGCGCGTGTGGCGTGTGATCATTCCAAGCACTGCCGAACGCTTCATCACGGTGAATCCATTGTTTCGCAACCACGAGAGACCGGGATGGCTATCGGGAACTGCGGGAGTGTAGACCACAAGCGTGGTCTCGGGATTACGGAATGCCTCGGGGATGGCCTCTGCCCGGTCATCGAGAGTGATTTTCACTCCCTCCGAACGCAGTGCACGCAACAGATCGGTCTCTGTACGGTCATATCCGCCCACTTCCATGCCACACGACAGAAAATAGCGTTCGAGAGCGGCCATGCCTATGCCTCCGGCGCCCACAAACCACACACTTTTCACAGCCTTCATATCCATCGCCACTTCGGGTGTCATGCTCATTTTCGATCAAGTATTTCGTAAATTTTGTCGACTATGCGTGTGTCGGCGTTCTCGAGCGCCATTGCACGGCAGTTTTTCTCAATGTCACTTACCCTCGCTTTGTCTGACAGCATCTGCGACACCACATCGCCTAACCGGGTCGGAGCGTCGGCATCGAGCACCATCACGGCTGCATCGCGGGTGGCGAGAGCCTCGGCGTTCTTGCGCTGATGATCTTCGGCCACATTTGGCGACGGCACCAGCACGGCACATTTGCCGAGAAGCTGCAACTCGCTGATTGTGCCTGCGCCCGCACGGCTGACCACTATATCGGCGGCACGGTAAGCCAGATCCATTCTCGATATGAACGGGGTGGCCTTGACCGTCGGATAAGCGGCGGCACGCGCCTGACATTCATCTGCATAGTATTTTCCGGTCTGCCACAGCACCGACGCTCCCTCTGACGTCCATTTGTCAAGCGCGGCCGACACACTGTCGTTGACGGTGCGCGCACCGAGGCTGCCTCCGACTACGAGTATCAGCGGACTGCCCGGATCAAAACCGAGTCCGCACTTGGCGGCAGCACGGTCTACATCCGATTCAAGAATATCGGCGCGTACCGGATTGCCGGTCATCAATATTTTGTCAGCGGGAAAAAAACGCTCCATTCCGGGATATGCCGTGCAGATCGCACATGCTTTTCCGGCAAGCAGCTTGTTGGTCACTCCCGCATAGGAGTTCTGTTCCTGTATAAGTGTGGGTACACCACACTTCTGAGCTTCCTTAAGCATCGGGCCCGATGCATATCCGCCCACGCCGATAGCCATGTCGGGATGGAATTCACGCAGCACACGCCGTGCCATGCGCATGCTTTTCCACAACTTCAGGAGCACTCCGAAATTGCGCCACAGGCGTTTGCGGTCGAATCCCGCAACAGGCAGACCGATGATTTTATAGCCCGCCGCAGGCACACGCTCCATTTCCATACGGTTTTCCGCCCCTACGAACAGTATCTCGGTGTCGGGGTCACGCCGGCGCAGGGCATTGGCAATGGATAGTGCCGGGAAGATATGTCCGCCGGTGCCGCCTCCGCTCACGAGTATGCGCAACGGACGGTGTGAGGTCGTTTCTTTCTTCATAGCCATATCGATTCTAACAGATCAGAGCTGAGTGGGATTTTCGGCGCGCAGATCCTCGGGGAGCGCATCGATCTCCTGTTTGATCTCGGTGCGCTTGCTGCGGTGACGGACGGCATGTCGGCTCACACTCAGCATCATGCCGAATGCCACTGATGTGATGATGATCGACGATCCACCCTTTGATATGAGCGGCAGCGGCTGTCCCGACACCGGGGCAGCTCCCACGGTGATGGCCATGTGTGCAAGAGCCTGCAACACGATCATCACTGCGATTCCGAGCACAAGCAGTGCAGGATAGGCACGCGAGCAGCGTGATGCCACCGAACTTGCCCTCACGAGCAGCCACAGATAGAGCACAAGCACAAGCAATCCGCCCACCAGACCACACTCTTCGACGACAATCGAATAGATGAAATCGCTGAATGCAAGCGGCAACCGCGATGCCTCGCGGGAGTTGCCCGGACCCACACCCGTCACACCTCCGTGAGCCTGTGCCATATATGAATACATTTCCTGACGGTTGAGTGCATCGATCTTCTGCTCATACTTCGGACGATCATCTCCGCCATAGCGGCTGAGGCGGTTGATCCATGTCTGCAGGCGTCCTCCTTTTTCGGCTTCTTCACCTGTCACCTGCACTTCGCGGGTGTGATATGATCCGTCGCTGCCTTTTGACACAGCCAGCTCTGTACGCACAGCCGCATCACCGTCCTTCGACGGTGCCAAACCGAGATAGAGCACGAAACACGCCGCGCACACGGCATAGACCAGAAGCACTATGCCCATTTTCTTGAATGCCACTCCACCGATAAGCATCATCGACAGGCTCATGGCCATCAGAAGAGCGGTGTTGGTCAAGCCCTGTTTAGCGAGAAGCCCGCAGAACACGAGCACCCATATGGCACTGGCCCATATGCCTTTGTCGGTGACTCCGACATCTTTGGCCTTCTGATTGCGCGCCATGATGAGCGACACCACCGCCACTGCCGACAGTTTTATAAACTCGGCCGGCTGTATCTGAAATCCGAGCACAGTCATAGACCGGCGCGCATCGTTGACAACCTCTCCAAAGAAGTTGACATAGACCATCATGCCTATGCTGACGATCGCAAACAGATATGTGAAACGCTTGAACTCGCTATAGTGACGGCTCTGCATGAACAGCAGTATGCCAAGGCCGATCATCAGAAATATGACATGACGCACCACCGGGCCAAGCACACCGAACTGCGCTGTGGCCGACACCTCGCGCGACGAGGCGCTGTATAGCTCCACCGTAGAGAACAGACACAACAGTATGTATATACCCCAGATATGCCTGTCGGGCTTGCCGGCTATAACCGGAGCTTTGAGCCGGGTCTTTGATGACTGTGCACCGGCAGCTATTGCGTCGGCCTGAGATTCGAGAGAGATATTGCTGTCCACGTCTTATTTGAGATTTCTGACGGCCTCTTTGAAAAGCTCGCCACGGTTTTCATAGCTTTTGAACAGATCGAAACTTGCGCAGCAGGGCGACAGAAGCACCGTGTCGCCATCGGCAGAGAGCCGACGGCATGCTGCCACAGCATCGTCAAGCGAATGGGTGTCTTCGAGATGCTCCACCTTGCCCGAGAAAAAGTCGACAAGCTTGCGGTTGTCCTTGCCCATGCACACGATGGCCTTCACTTTTTCTCTCACGAGCGGTTCGATCTCGGTGTAATCGTTGCCCTTGTCGGTTCCGCCGAGAATCAGCACAACACCCTTGCACGCAGGCATGCTTTCGAGGGCATACCATGTGGAGTTGACGTTGGTGGCCTTCGAGTCGTTGATCCAGCGCACTCCATCAACGGTGGCCACATATTCCAACCGGTGTTCCACCCCCTCGAAATCGCTCAGAGCCTTGCGTATGGCATCCTTGCGCACATCAAGCAGGCAGGCCGACAGTCCGGCAGCCATGGAATTGTAGAGATTGTGCAGTCCGTTGAGCGAGAGCTGTGCACGCGGCATCTTCATCGATTCGACCGAGGTGTCAAACACCACATCGTCATCGCTGTCGACCCACGCATGGCTTCCTGCCTCGTGATGCTCGGCAAAAGGCAGCATCATCGCCTCTGTGGTGACATGGCGCAGCTGGGCGGCGATCACCGGATCATCCTGCCAGTAGATGAATGCGTCGGCAGGTGTCTGATTCTGAAGGATGCGGAATTTAGCGGCCACATAGTTTTCCATCTTGTAGTCGTAGCGGTCGAGATGGTCGGGCGTGATATTGAGCATCACAGCCACATTGGCCTTGAATCTGTACATGTTCTCGAGCTGGAAACTGGACAGCTCGATGACATATACCTCATGCGGATCGCGCGCCACCTGCAATGCAAGGCTCTTACCGACATTGCCGGCAAGTCCCACGTCAATCCCTGCGTCGCGCAATATATGGTATGTGAGCAACGTGGTGGTTGTCTTGCCATTGGAACCGGTGATACACACCATTCGCGAATCGGTGTACCTGCCGGCGAACTCTATTTCGCTGATGACGGGTATGCCCTTACGGATTATTGCCTGCATCACGGGGGTGGTCGGAGCTATACCCGGACTCTTCACCACCTCGTCGGCCGACAAGATCAGATCGAGGGTGTGACCTCCGTGCTCCCATGCTATCTGCTCGCCATCGAGCATGGCGGCATATGAAGGTGCTATCGTGCCATAGTCGCTCAGAAACACGTCCCACCCTTTGTCCTTGCCAAGTATGGCTGCACCGACGCCGCTTTCGCCGCCGCCGAGAACCACCAGACGTTTTCTATTATTATCGTTGCTCATTTATCTGATTTTGAGTGTCACAAATGTCATTACGGCCAGAAATATACCAATGATCCAAAATCTGACCACTATCTTGGATTCGGGTATCGCCACACGAGGCGACTGTATAATGGCATCGACCGTGCCTGCCGGTTTCTGGAAATGATGATGGAGAGGCGTCATCTTGAACACACGCCGCCCCTGGCCATAGCGCTGCTTGGTGATCTTGAACCATGCCACCTGCACCATCACCGACACATCCTCGATGAAATATATGGCACACAAAAGAGGCAGAAGCAGCTCCTTGCGTGTGAGCAGCGCGAAGACCGCCACGATGCCGCCGATCGTAAGCGAACCGGTGTCGCCCATAAACACCTGTGCCGGAAATGCATTATACCACAAGAACCCGACCAGAGCGCCGATAAAGGCCGACATAAACACCACAAGTTCCTCGCTGCCCGGAATATACATTATGTTGAGATACGAGGAATAGATGATATTGCCACCAAGATAGGCCATGATGGCGAGCGCCACACAGATGATGGCCGACGTGCCAGTGCATAGCCCATCGAGCCCATCGGTGAGGTTGGCTCCGTTGCTCGTGGCCGTCACCACAAAAATGGCCACGAGAATAAATATCACCCATCCACCGGCCACGGCATTGTCTCCCAGCCAGCCGGTGAGCCAAGCATAGTCGAAGTTGTTTGATTTTACAAAGGGGATGGTCGTCTGCGCGGTCTTGACGTTTTCGGGCGTGTAGGTGATGACCGTCTCGGAGTTGACGGTGTCGAGTGTCTCGATGTTCTCGCGTATCACAATCTGCGGACTCGCATACATGGTCACACCCACGATAAGACCCAGACCCACCTGACCTACGATTTTGAAACGGCCGCTCATGCCATCCTTGTTATGGCGCTTGATCTTCAGATAATCATCGAGAAACCCGAGAGTGCCGAGCCACACGACCGATATGATCATAAGCAGCATATAGACGCTCCTGAGATTGCCGAACAGCAGCAGAGGCACAAGAGTGGCGATGATGATGATCACACCGCCCATCGTAGGCGTGCCGGTCTTCTTCATCTGCCCTTCGAGACCAAGATCGCGCACGATCTCGCCCACCTGCATCAGCTGTAGACGGTCGATGATCCTGCGGCCGAACACTATGGCGATGAACAGCGACAATATCAGGGCCGCACCCGAGCGGAACGTGATGTAGCTCATCAGGCGCGCTGCCGGAAACAAGCCGGTGTCGGAAAGATAATCAAACAGATGATAAAGCATCGCCGGAGTGAATTATGCGGGTGTTTCGTTCTTGAAAATATCGAGCACCACCTCGCGGTCGTCGAAATGATGTTTCACACCTTCGATCTCCTGATAGTCCTCATGACCTTTGCCGGCAATAAGTATCACATCGCCTGACGATGCCAGGGCTGCTGCTGTGCGTATGGCCTCGCGGCGGTCGACGATCGTGAGTGTGCGGGCGCGTGCCGAAGCGTCGAGTCCGGCTTCCATGTCGCTGAGTATGGCCGACGGATCTTCAAATCGCGGATTGTCGCTCGTGAGAATCACGCGGTCACTCAGCCGGGCTGCCTCAGCGGCCATGATCGGGCGTTTGCCTTTGTCGCGGTTGCCGCCCGCACCCACCACCGTGATCACTTTCGCATCACGTCCTTTCACTTCATGGATGGCATTGAGCACGTTGACAACGGCATCGGGAGTGTGGGCATAGTCTACGACTGCCACATATCCGCGGGGCGAACGTGCCGTCTGGAAACGTCCGGCCACAGGCACGAGTCTCGACATGTTGACGAGAACCTGCTCTACTGGCCAGCCCAAAAGCACCGACGCTCCATAGACAGCTGTGAGGTTATAGGCATTGAAACGCCCGGTGAACATCGTCTCCACCTCTTTGCCGTTGAGGCTCAGAAGCGTGCCGTCGATGCGATCTTCCACAATGCGTCCGGTGAAGTCGGCTTCGCTGCGCAGCGAATAGGTGTAACGCTGTGCGGCGGTATTCTGCAGCATCACCATTCCCGACTTGTCGTCGATGTTGGTGAGCGCCCATGCCTCTGACGGCAGATTATCGAAGAACGATTTCTTGGCCTTGAGATAGTTGTCGAATGTCTTGTGATAGTCGAGATGGTCGCGGGTGATGTTGCTGAACACAGCTCCGGCGAATGTCAGCCCGGCAATGCGGTGCTGGTCGGCGGCGTGCGAGCTCACCTCCATGGCGGCATAGGAACATCCCGCCTCCACCATCTGATGCAGAAGCGAGTTGATCGTCAGCGGATCGGGAGTGGTCTGCTCGGTGGGATATGGCGTGCCGTCGACATAGTTGCGCACGGTCGACAGCAACCCGGCCTTGTAGCCTGCCAGACGCGCCATCTCATAGATCAGCGTGGCCGTGGTGGTCTTGCCGTTGGTACCGGTCACTCCCACGAGCTTGAGCTTGCGCGAGGGATTGTCATACCACTGCGACGCAAGCATGCCGAGCGCCACAGCCGAGTTTTCCACCTTAATATATGTGATCGTCGGATCGAGAAATTGTGGAAGCTGTTCACAGACGATAGCCGCCACACCCGTTGTCGACACCACCGGAATGAAGCTGTGGCCGTCGACGGTGACACCGCGCACCGCCACGAAGAGCGCGCCGGCTTCGACACGCCGCGAATCGGGGGTGAGCATTGTGATCTCTATGTCGGTGTTGCCTATCAGCTCTTTGGGAGTGAGCGGGGCGATGAGTTGTGAGAGCTTTTTCATATGGCTTTACAGAAGTGATTGTTTGCTTAGTTGGATAATGTGAGGGTGACTCGTGTGCCGCGCGCGGCGTGTGTGCCGGGCGACGGACGCTGACTGCGCACGCTGCCCGAACCATTGATCGCCACATTGTATCCGGCATTCTCGAGTATGCTAACCGCCTCGCGGGCGCTCAGACCCGACACTGCGGGCACTGTGCCGGCAGGCGCGGCCACACGCGGAGCGCGGTATGAACGGTGGCCACCCCCTATGGCCAGCGCGGCGTGAAGCGCTTTCGCACGGTCGGGATTGATGGCCGATGCGTGATATGTGGGCACCTTTTCCCCGCCATTCACACGGGTCTGCCCCATGCCTTCGCGATAGTCGCTGCTGTTGCCGAGCAGCCCCCGCGAATAGAGCTTCAGAGCGATGCCCTTCACAACCTCGCCGCTTGTCGACGCCGCACCGAAAGCATTCTGACGTGGATTGGCCGTCAGCACAATACATGAATATTGCGGGTTATCAGCCGGGAAAAATCCGCAGAAGGCCAGTCGCTTTTTCGACGTGTTGTATGAACCGTTCTCGATCATGTAGCATGTGCCGGTTTTTCCGGCGATAGGCACCAGATCGCTGCGCAGACGGCGCGCCGTGCCATGGTCGCCCCACACTACCGATGTGAGCATCTTGCGCAAAAGCTCGGCATTTTTCTCGGAGCACACACGGTCGCGCACATATGTGACCGGCAACACCGAATCGGTCTGCGGCCCTATCAGGCGCTCGACAAGACGCGGACGCACATAGCGCCCGCCATTGGCTATGGCATTGTAGATCGACAGGGTGTAGAGCGGAGGAATCTCGGTGGCATAGCCATAGCACATGCGCGACAGGGCGATGCGTCCCGCACGGTCGTTAGGCACCGAGTCGATGCGCGGTGGCAGTTCTCCGGCTATGCCCGTATGCATCGGTTCGAGAAAACCCATCTGCTTGAGACGCGCATAGAATCCTCCGGGATTATTGTCGTATTTGCGGGTAATGATCTTGGCCATGCCTATGTTGCTCGACCGCTCGATCACCTCGGCCACAGTGACAGCATCGACACCATGGGCATCCGTTATCGCCCGGCCACCGGCATAGGCCCACGAACGGCCTGTGGGTATCACTTCCGACGGATTGCCGACAATGCCGTCCTCAAGCGCCACCATCATCGAGATGGTCTTCACCACAGAACCCGGCTCATAGCCGAGCACGGCCCGGTTCATTCCCTCGATATATCCGTTGCCATGGGCATTTTTCTCGAGATTTGATATGGCCTTGATATCGCCGGTGGCAACATCCATCAGCACGGCCACACCCCAGTCGGCATCGCAAAATTCCAGCCGCTGGTTAAGCTCGTTCTCCACCACATCCTGAAGATTGATGTCGATCGTTGTGAGTATATCATATCCCGGCACCGGCGGCACTTCAGTCCACCGCACCATGTCGCGCGTCATCGCCACCTTGCGGGCCTCGCCGGGCACACCGTAGAGCAACGAGTCGAGCGCCTTCTCCAGACCCGATATGCCATGCACCTCCGAGCTTTCACGCGTCTCCCCCACTCCGCCGATGCTTCGGCGCGCCATATTGCCGTAGGGATTGACACGCCGCAGATAGTCCTCAATGACAAGACCGTTGCGGTTGGGATTCTTCAGATTGAAAAACGGAAGGGTCTTGAACCACTGCAGCTGGGCATAGTTCATGTTGGTCATCACAGGAAACGCACGCGGACGCTTGCTCTTCTCCTTGGTCATCGGTTCGAGCAGATACGATTTCCACTGCCGTGCCGTGCGGCGCGGAAACTTTGCCGCCAGGCTGTCGCATATGGCGTCGATCGTGTCGAGATACAGGCGCGAATTGAACTTCTCGCTGCGGAAGTCGATGCGCGCGGTGTAGAACCGAAGGTTGGCAGCGAGTATCGAACCGTCCGACGCAAGTATGTTGCCTCGCTCGGGTGTCACTTTATAGAGCTGCCGCAGATCCTCACCAGCCTTGGCGTTCCATGCCTCGGCTGAAAACACGGTGGTGTCGACAAGCTTCCCGACAATGCGTGTCGACAGCGCGAGAATGGCCGCCACGATCAGACCGTAGCGAAACAATATGTTGGTGCGGTTGTCTCCTCGTTTCATTTCTTATGCAGTTTGAACGGTGGACGCTCCGACACTTTCAGGCCAAGGTGCATCGAATCGACAAGCTGCTGCATCGACGATTCACACGTGCGGCCCATGTAGACACTCTTCACCCTCACGGCCTCGGCCTTGACGATCTCAAGCTCGCGGTTGAGCTTGTTGATCTGCTCCATGCGGGTCTGGCACACATATTTGCCGGTGATGTTGACCAGCACCAGCACAAGTATCACCAACACCGGCAACCAGTGGCGGGCAAAAAAGTCGATCGAGAGCACCTGCCCGCGAAACACACGTGTGATCGTGCGCTTAACCGTGGTCTGTTTTCCTGACGATGCCGTGCCTCCCATGGTCAAATCTCGATTTTTTCCGCCACACGCAGTTTGGCGCTGCGTGAGCGTGGATTACGTTGTATCTCTTCTTCGGAAGGCACTACAGGCTTATTGCCCACCGGACGCAGTGGCGACAGCCGCCGACCGAAAAAGTCCTGCTTCACTTCGCCGCCGAAATTACCTGACTTCATGAAATTCTTCACCAGCCTATCCTCAAGCGAATGATAGGTGATGATGGCCAGACGCCCCCCCGGACGCAACACATCGAGCGCCTGCGTCAGAAACGACCGTAGCGCACCAAGCTCGTCATTGACCTCGATGCGCAGCGCCTGAAACACCTGCGCCAGCTCTTTCTTCTCCTTTTTGGGAGAGATCATCGGACGTATCACATCGAGCAGCCTCTCGACTGTGTCGACCGGCGCCGCGGCGCGTGCATTCACAATCGCCGCCGCCATACGGCGCGCATCATTCACCTCGCCATACAGACGCAGCAGATCGCGCAGACGCTCCTCATCATACGAGTTGACAATGTCGGCGGCGCTCACACGCGCCTGACGGTTCATGCGCATGTCGAGCGGGCCCTCCCAGCGGAATGAGAATCCGCGGCCGGCATCATCGAAATGATGAAACGACACTCCCAGATCGGCCAATATGCCATCGACACTGTCCACACCATAGTAGCGCAGGAAATTGCGCAGATAGCGGAAATTGCCCCACACTGCCGTAAATCGCCGATCGGAAAAGGCGCGGCGGATTGCATCACCGTCCTGATCAAACGAATACAGGTGGCCATCCTGACCCAGACACTCCACGATGGCACGGCTATGGCCGCCGCCGCCGAGAGTGGCGTCGACATACGTGCCGCCGGGATGCAGGTCAAGCGCCTCAAGCGACTGTGGCAACAGGGCTGGAATGTGGTAGACTTCTGACACTTTATCGATGGTTTTTCGCGCGCCACTGACGGCCTCGCCTTATTAGGCCGTAAAGTTACTGAAATTCACGCATAAATTTACGCTTGAAAACAGAAAAAATCAGCGAAAATACCCACCCTCATCGCAAATCACTGCAAATCAACGTATAGCAGCCACAAGACCCCAATTTTACAAATGCAAATCATACGTCCGCAATTATGTCATCCGCCAATAGCCTGCATGTCCCCGAAACTCACACCGGCCTATCCCATGCAGACTGCGGCAAAATGATTATCTTTGGCACCGTTATGAAGACGAGAGAGATTTTCACATCGCTGCTCATAGCAGCCTCCCTGCCATTCCAGCAGCATGCCGCGGCTGAGACCATGGCTGAGAAAGAGAGCCGCATGCAATGGTTCGCCGATGCCAAACTCGGCATCTTCATCCACTGGGGCATATATTCCACCGGGCGCACATCCGAAAGCTGGGCGTTTCACAACGGACAGATCCCGATGGCCGACTACATGCAACAGGCCGGGGAGTTCACCGCCGACAACTACGACCCCACCGGATGGGCACGGCTCATACGCGAAAGCGGCGCACGCTACACGGTGATCACCACAAAGCACCACGACGGTTTCGCACTGTGGGACACCCGCGCCGGCGATGTGAGCGCCGTAAAGACCGGCGCGGCCCACCGCGACCTGATAGCCCCGTTTGCCGAAGCCGTCCGCGCCGAGGGGCTGAAACTCGGATTCTACTACTCGCTGATCGACTGGCCTCGCGAAGACTACCCCGAAACCTACCGCGACAAACCACCGAAGTACGACATCACGGCCGAACCCGCCCGATGGCAACATTTTCTCGACTTCAACAACGCACAGCTCACCGAGCTGTGCTCGACATGGCACCCCGATCTCATATGGTTTGACGGCGACTGGGAACACTCAGCCGAAGAATGGAATGCACCCGCGATCGTGGATCTTCTGCGCCATCACAACCCACAGGTGATCATCAACTCCCGCATACAGGGACACGGCGACTACGCCACACCCGAACTGGGCGTACCCGTCACCCGACCCGACTCGCAATGGTGGGAGACATGCATGACCGTCAATGACTCATGGGGCTACCGCACCGACGATCACAACTACAAGCATCCTGTGACAGTGCTGCGCATGCTCGTCGACTGCATCAGCCTCGGCGGCAACCTGTTGCTCGACATAGGCCCGCGCGCCGACGGCTCGATCCCCGACGAGGAAGTGGCGATACTCAAAACCCTCGGACGATGGACATCAAAGCACGCCGAAGCCATCTACGGCACACGCGCAGGCATTCCCGCCGGACACGTGCAGGGCTACACAAGCCTTAGCCACGACGGCACCACACTCTACATCTACCTGCCCTACCGACCCACCGGGCCGCTGGAAGTGAAAGGCCTGAAGAGCCGCGTCAGACGCGCACGCGTAGTGGGCGACGGCACCGAGCTCGACTGGCGCCTCTACAACGACATCTCATGGTCTGAAGTGCCGGGAGTGTATTATTTCGACATACCGCACAACGCGCTCGACCCCGAGATCACAGTCATAGCTCTCGAACTCGACAGCCCGGCCACACTCTATCGCGGAGCCGGTCAGGTCATCACTGCAAACGAATGAATCTCAGCGCGGTCAGTCGGCGATCATCACCTCTATCCCGCTCTCCTCGAGACGGCGGGCTGTCGACGACGATATGCCCGCATCGGTGATGATGATGTCGACCTCATCCATATCGGCGATCTTTGAAAATCCGCGCCGGTGAAATTTTGAACTGTCAGCCAACACGATCACCTTTTGTGCCGCACGCATCATCACCTTGTTCAGCTCAGCCTCGCGGATATCCGTTGTGGTGATACCATACTCAAGGTCTATGCCATCGACACCGAGATACAGTTTTGAGCACGCACAGTCGGCAAACGGAGCCTTGGCATACTCTCCCACAACCGACTGGCTGCTGTGGCGCAACGTACCACCAAGCTGAATGATCTCCACAGCCTCGTTGGCCGACAATATCTCGCTCACACGCAGAGAAGCGCTCACAACCGTCAGACGATGAACCGGCTTGATGCAGCGCGCGAAAGCATGCACTGTCGTGCCCGATGCTACAATGATCGAATCGTCACGCGTGATAAGCGACGCCCCCAGCGAACCGATCATCAGCTTCTCCTTCGGCATCAGCTTCTCCTTCTCGTTGACCGACCGGTTGTTTATATAGGGATCCATCTTTATCGCATGTCCGTGACTGCGGTAGAGCTTTCCATCCTTCTCAAGCTCCGTGAGATCCTTGCGTATCGTCACTGCCGACACTTCGAGTATCTCGGCAAGTTCCGAAACCTGCACCCTTTCATGGCGCAGCAGATTGTCGAGGATTATTGCGTGGCGTTCTTCTTTGGTCATGAATCTAAGTGGGGGTGTTGGCGTGTGCTAAGTCACAGATCGTTTTTTCTTGAACTGTCACCTATTCTTAATATTTATTATCTCCGGCAAATTTAACTATTTTTTTTCATTCGGCATGATACAACGCATCACATATCGGGTTCTGATCGAAATCCGTTTTATTTGAATAATTTTTATAATATTTCTTTTGGAAATTAAAAAGAATATAAATACTTTTGTTGCGAAATGCCTTGCCGACCAAACGAAACACACCCGCATTCCGAGGCAAAACCGTCTGAACCGGTCTCGCACTTCATTGTTATTATCCATTGAGGGACTGTCGCCCTGCCGCGCGTCTTACACCGAGTCTCAGCGCCGCCCCCCGCACCATGAGAAGCTGACACATACCATCCTGTCAACCTCCGCCACATAACAACATAACCGTCAACCGACAACATCATACGCACATACCATAAACATCTCCTCCACTACATCCCAAACGGCCCATGAAGAAACTTGACAAACACTACGACGTCATTGTCATAGGCGGCGGCGCCACAGGAGCCGGCACCGCACGCGACTGCGCAATGCGCGGTCTTAAAGTATTGCTGGTCGAGCGATTCGACTTCACCGCCGGCGCCACTGGCCGCAACCACGGACTGCTCCACAGCGGCGCCCGCTATGCCGTCACCGACGGCGAAAGCGCCAGCGAGTGCATCAAAGAAAACATGATCCTGCGCAAAATCGCCCGCCATTGCGTCGAAGACACGGGCGGCCTGTTCATCACACTTCCCGAAGACGATCTGGCCTACCAGCAGCTGTTTATCGAGAAATGCCGCGAAGCAGGCATAAACGCCGAAGCGATCGACCCCGACCTGGCACGACGCATCGAACCCGCAGTCAACCCCGACCTCATCGGCGCCGTGAAAGTGCCCGACGGCGCGGTCGACCCGTTCCGCCTGACGACAGCCAACGTCATCGACGCACGCCGGCACGGCGCCGACGTGATCACATATCACGAAGTAGTGCGCTTCATCATCAGCGGCAACCGCATGGAAGGAATAGTAATGCGTGATGTCCACACCGGCGAAGAAACCGAAGCCGTCGGAAGCGTGGTGGTTAACGCCGCTGGCATATGGGGCCACCTGTTGGCCAAGAAAGCCGGTGTGGACATCAACATGTTCCCCGCAAAAGGCTCGCTGCTGATCTTCGGACACAGAGTCAACAACACCGTGATCAACCGCTGCCGCAAACCCGCCAACGCCGACATCCTCGTGCCGGGCGACACCATTTGCCTTATCGGAACAACCAGCGACCGAGTGCCTTTCGACCAGATCGACAACATGGAAGTCACACCCGACGAGGTCGACATTCTCATCCGCGAGGGCGAGAAACTCGCCCCGCAGCTGGCCACAACACGCATCCTCCGGGCCTACGCCGGAGTCAGACCGCTCGTCGCGAGCGACGACGACCCCTCAGGGCGCTCGATCTCGCGCGGCATCGTATGTCTCGACCACGCCAAACGCGACGGCCTCGAAGGATTCGTCACCATCACAGGCGGCAAACTCATGACATACCGTCTCATGGCCGAATGGGCCACCGACATGGTCTGCGCGAAACTCGGCCTGACCGACCGCAAATGCACCACCGCCGAGACGCCCCTCCCCGGATCGGAAACCCCGCTTGAGGTCAACGACACAAAGAAAGATAAAGACGGACACCCGTCGCGCCAACACATCATCGAACTGCCCACCGAACAGCTCGCCGCTGAAGGCCGCCACGGCTCTCTCACCGAAGAGATCCGCTGGCAAAACCCCGGCGACGACGCCCTCGTGTGCGAATGCGAGCAAGTGAGCGTCGGAGAGGTCGAATTTGCCATCGACAAACTCCACGTGCACAACCTCATCAATCTTCGCCGCCGCACAAGACTGGGCATGGGCACATGTCAGGGACAGCTCTGCGCCTGCCGCGCAGCCGGACTGCTCGACAAAGCCGACCGATGCACCGAGAGAGCCCTCGACGACCTGTGCTCGTTTGTCAACGAACGCTGGAAAGGCATGTATCCCGTGGCATGGGGCGACACCGTATCCGAAATACAGTTCACACAATGGATCTACAGCGGCGTGGCAGGACTCGACGAATTTCTCGACGGACGCGACACCGAACACTTACTCCACTAAGCTAACAGCACCAACCGACAATGAAGTTTGACACCGTCATCATAGGTGGAGGCCTCAGCGGCCTCACCGCAGGCATCGAGCTGGCTCGCGCCGGCCGCAAGACAGCCATTGTATCGACCGGACAGAGCGCCATCCATTTCAGCTCAGGCTCGATGGAGCTGCTCGGCTACGACAGAGACAGGCACCCCGTTGAGAACCCCATTGAAGAGATCGCACACCTCGATCCCGTACACCCCTACTCCCGCCTGGGCAAAGAACGCGTTATCGAACTGCTCAAACGCGTCAAACCCCTTTTCGAAGAGACCGGAGTGAAAGTCAGCGGATCGCATCAGCGCAACCATTGGCGTCTGACCCCCATGGGACAGATGAAACCCGCATGGCTCACACTCGAGGATTATCTCACGCTCGAATCACCCCAAAGCCTACCATGGAAAAAGGTAGCGGTGATCAACGTCGACGGATTTCTCGACTTCTATCCGCGCTTCATCGAAGCCGGACTGCGCCAGAGGGGCGTCGAATGCCTCACGGCCTCGGTGACCGTTCCGGCAATCACACACCAGCGCGAAAGCACCACCGAGATGCGCGCGACCAACATCGCACGCGTAGTCAACAGCGAAAGCGTCAACCAGCTTGCCGACGTGATCAACCGCACATGCCCCGACGCCGAAGCGATCCTCTTCCCCGCAGTCATAGGCTTTGACAACTTTGAAGCATCGCGACGCCTTAAAGAACTCGTCAAGCGGCCGTTGCACTTCGTCAGCACCATGGGAGCATCAGTGCCTGGAGTGCGCACCCAGCTGATGATGCAGAGCTACTTCCGGTGCATCGGAGGCGCATTCATGCTCGGCGACACAGTCACACGCGGATATTTCTCAGCCGACGGACGCCGCCTGCTGAGCGTCGAGACCGCCAATTTCGCCGACGACCACCTCGAAGCCGACAATTTCATCTTCGCCGCCGGAAGCTTCTTCAGCCACGGACTCAACTCCACACCATCCGGAGTATTCGAGCCGGTGCTCGGACTCGACACCGACGCCCCCGACGACCGCTCGGCATGGTTCGACAAAAACATATTCAAACCACAGCCCTACATGCGCTACGGTCTGACCACCGACAGCTCGTTCCACGCCATGCGTGGCGGACGCACCGTCGAGAATCTCATCGTCACCGGTGCATCCCTGTCCGGCGCCGACGCATTGCGGGAGGGTTCGGGAGCAGGCATCTCGCTGCTGACTGCCCTCAACGCCGCAGACACAATCCTCACATCAAAAAACTGACAGCCATGGATTATCAGCAGGCCAACATAAGCGACAACAACTTCGAGAACTGCACCAAGTGCACAGTCTGCACAGCATACTGTCCGGTGACAGCCGTAAATCCCGACTATCCCGGCCCGAAACAGGCCGGCCCCGACGGAGAACGCTACCGTTTGAAAAAACCGCTGTTCTACAACGAAGCGCTGAAATACTGCATGAACTGCAAACGCTGCGAGGTGGCATGCCCCTCCAACGTGAAAATCGGCGACATCATACAGGCCGCACGCATCAAATACAGCACGAAACGCCCGTCTCTGCGCGACACCATGCTCGCCAACACCGACTTCATGGGCAACATGGCAACCCTCGCCGCCCCGATCGTCAACGGCGTGCTGAGCCTCAAGCCGGTCAAGAAAGTGATGGACGCAACCCTGAAGATCGACTGCCACCGCACATTCCCCAAATATGCCGGACAGAAGTTCACCACATGGTACAAACGCAATGCAGCACAAGCCCAGCAGCAGTTCGCCAACAAAGTGAGCTACTTCCACGGATGCTACGTCAACTACAACAACCCCTCGCTCGGGCGCGATCTGATCACCGTGCTCAATGCCGTCGGATACGGCGTGCTTCTCCTCGAGAAAGAACTGTGCTGCGGTGTGGCCAAGATCTCAAACCGCCTTATCAAAGAAGCCACACGCGACGCCGAAGTCAACCTCAAGGCCATCCGCAACGCCGTCAGCACACACAAGGCCCCCGTGCTCGCCACAAGCTCGACATGCTGCTTCACCATGCGCGATGAATATCCCCACCTCCTCCATCTCGACAACGCCGAAGTGCGCGACGACATCATGCTCGCCACCAAATTCATCTACGAACTGCTTGAGAAAAACCAGATAAAGCTGGTGTTCAAGCCCGGATTCAAAATGAAAGTGGCCTACCACACCCCGTGCCACATGGAAAAACTCGGATGGACATACTATTCGACCTCCATCCTGCGCATGATACCCGGCGTCGACCTCACACTGCTCGACTCACGCTGCTGCGGCATCGCCGGCACATATGGATTCAAGAAAGAAAACTACCGCTACTCACAGGACATAGGCGAACCTCTCTTCCGCCAGATCGAGAGCATCAACCCCGACTTGGTCGCCACCGACTGCGAGACTTGCCGCTGGCAGATAGAGATGTCAACACCCTACCGCGTCGAAAACCCCGTCACAATTCTCGCAATGGCTATCGATGCCGACGCCACACGCAAGGCCAACTCTATCGGCTGACGACACCCGATCGCAAGAGATCAGTCACGACATTCGGCATTTTTTCTTTTGAATCGTCACTCATCTCCCTATTTTTGTCTATTTTTACAACCCAAATAACAACCATATCCATTAAAAGCATTTTAAAATGGCACGATTCTTAGCACCACCGCCCCATCTGCCCGAGCAGACTGGTCCGGCCGCCGACGCGCGCTATAAGCGTCTGCGAATGCAGGTATTCACCGGCTCGTTCGTCGGCTACGCCGCATTTTATCTCGTCCGCAACAACTTCTCAATGGCCATGCCGGCTCTCGAATCGCTCGGCATCCACAAAGGTGAGCTGGGTACGGTGATGGCTATGAACGCCATCGCATACGCCCTGTCAAAATTCCTCATGGGAAGCGTCAGCGACCGTTCCGACGCACGTAAGTTCCTGCCTCTCGGACTGATCCTCGCCGCAATAGCAATGGCATTCATGGTTGTGCCCGTAACCGGACTCGACATCGTGGCACACCCCGAACGCAAAATATGGGCAATTATCCTCCTTGGAGCTCTCAACTTCCTCGTCGGCTGGTTCAACGGCATGGGATGGCCTCCGTGCGGACGCATCATGACCCACTGGTTCTCGCAGAACGAACGAGGCACAATGATGTCGATCTGGAACTGCGCACACAACGTCGGTGGCGCGCTCGTCGGCCCTATGGCCACATACGGTGCCATCTGGTTCGGCTCATGGTTCTTCGGAGCACATCAGGATCTCTACCTGCTGGCAGGTGCATTCCTCTTCCCGGCTGCAGTCGCCCTATTGGTCGCTGTCATAGCCTACTGCATGCTCCGCGACACCCCGCAGTCATGCGGACTGCCATCTGTTGAAAAATGGCGCAACGACTACCCCAAAAACTACAGCGAGAAATCCGAAGAAGTGCTCACAGCCAAGGAAATCTTCTTCAAATACGTCTTCCCCAACCGCTTTCTGTGGTTCATCGCATGCGCCAACGCATTCATCTACATGGTACGCTACGGCGCCCTCAACTGGGCTCCTACCCTGCTCACAAACGCCGGATTCGACATCAAGGAAGCCGGCTGGGCATACTTCGCATACGAGTTCGCTGCCATTCCCGGCACACTGTTCTGCGGCTGGCTGAGCGACAAGGTGTTCAAAGGCCGACGCGCCATCCCCACCATCATATTCATGGCCGCCATCATCATATTCCTCGTGCTCTACTGGCAGTTCTACACCAACATCACCATGGCTCTGATCTGCCTGATCGCAATCGGCTTCCTGATCTACGGCCCCGTGATGCTCATCGGCGTGCAGGCACTCGACCTCGCTCCGAAGAACGCTGCCGGCACTGCCGCCGGACTGACCGGATTCTTCGGCTACTTCTTCGGAACAGCGATCCTCGCCAACATGGTCATCGGATACGTTGCCGAAGCCGCAGGCTGGGGCTGGACATTCATCCTGCTCATCGTGGCGTGCATCCTCTCGATCTTCTTCATGGGTCTCACCTACAAAGAAGAGCAGTATCTCGTCAACAAGAACAAGTAAGCGCCGACCACATATCGGCAACCCATTCCCAACACCGCCGGCCTTCACCAGTCGGCGGTGTTGCTGTTATCTTTGCTGTTATCTTAAGTGAAAACATGTGAAATACACACTGACAGCTTTGCCGGATGACGCATTTTATCTACCTTTGCCGCCCCGAGAGGAAGGATTTGCCGCTGTTCGATGGATTGCAACCTCTCGTTCACCTAAAAAAAATGCTAATGAACCCCAAAAACTATCTTTTTACGAGTGAGTCGGTGTCAGAAGGACATCCCGACAAAGTTGCCGACCGCATCTCCGATGCAGTGCTCGACGAATTTCTCGCCTACGACCCGCAATCGAAAGTGGCATGCGAGACCCTTGTCACCACCGGACAGGTCGTTGTGGCAGGCGAAGTGAAAAGCTCGGCCTACATCGACCTGATGGAAGTGACACGCCGCGTCATCAACGAAATCGGCTACAACCGTTCGGCGCTTAAATTCGACGCCGAAGCGTGCGGCGTGCTATCGGCCCTCCACGAGCAGAGCGCCGACATCAACCGCGGTGTCGACCGCGAGGATGCCGAGCTGCAGGGCGCAGGCGACCAGGGAATGATGTTCGGCTACGCTTGCGACGAAACCCCCGACTACATGCCCCTGACCCTCGACCTGAGCCACATGCTGCTGCGCGAACTCGCCGACATACGGCGCGAAGGCACACAAATGACATGGATAGACGCTCACGGACGCAGCCGCACCTACCTGCGTCCCGACGCAAAAAGTCAGGTCACTGTCGAATACACCCCCGACGGACAGCCGGTGCGCGTCGACACCATCGTCATATCGACACAGCACGACGAATTCATCACACCCGACGGCAAAGGCATCACACAGCAAATCGCCGACTCAATGATGCACGAACGCATCGCCGAAGACATGCGCACCATTCTCCTGCCACGTGTCCGGGCAAAACTCGCCCCCAAAGTGAGCGCCATGATAGGTGACGATGTCAAACTGCTGGTCAACCCCACAGGCAAATTCGTCATCGGCGGCCCCCACGGCGACACCGGTCTGACCGGTCGTAAGATCATCGTCGACACCTACGGCGGACGCGGCGCACACGGCGGTGGCGCATTCTCAGGCAAAGACCCCTCGAAAGTCGACCGGTCGGCAGCCTACGCCGCCCGCCACATCGCCCGCAACCTCGTTGCCGCCGGCATATGCCGTGAAGCGCTCGTGCAGGTAGCCTACGCCATCGGCGTGGCCGATCCCGTAAGCCTCTACGTCAACACCAACGGCACAGCACGCGTCAACCTATCCGACGGCGAGATCTCACGCCGCGTGGCCGAACTATTCCCCATGCGTCCCCGCCAGATCGAAGAGCGCCTCAAACTGCGCATGCCCATCTATGAAGAGACCTCAGCCTACGGCCACATGGGTCGCAAGCCGCAGACCAAAGTCAAACACTTCTCATCGCCCTACGGCGGCGAACGCACTATCGAAGTCGAGCTTTTCACATGGGAAAAAGACGACTACGTCGACGCACTGCGCACCACATTTTCCGACGCGCTCTGACACATCCAGTCGCGCCACACCCCCGCACAAAGCCCGTTACGCCCCGCGCAACGGGCTTTTCATTACCTATCCCGCAATATTTGCATCACGATTTTGAATCATACGGAAAAAAACGTATCTTTGTGCGCTTTATGCAGCCTCATGTGTGGAGGTTGCGAATCATCCCGAACAATCAAAAAACAATAAATAGCAATGGCAACCCTTGAAAAAATCAGAAGCAAGTCAGTTCTCCTGCTTGTGATCATCGCGGTAGCGCTTCTGGCGTTTATCCTCGGTGACTTTTTCACCTCTGGCCGCACATTCTTCGGCACGGGCACCACAGTGGCCAGCATCGATGGCCGCAAAATCGACATCATGGAGCTCAACCAGCGGGTGAACGAAGCCGCCACAATGGCCGGAGCGCAAGGCCGCAAAATGGACAACGCCGTGCTCCAGCAGCAGGTGCTCGACGGAATGATCGCCGAAACGCTCTACAACGAAGAGCTCGAGAAACTCGGCATCACCGTCACCGATCAGGAACTCACCGAAGCAATGCTCGGATCGGGATCGGCCTACGTCGACCAGGTTATCCAGCAGCAGTACGGCGGAATGTTCCAGAACGCCGCACAGTTCCACGACATGGCTTTCAACCCATCAAAATACCAGATCGGTGAGGAAGACGCCGCTCAATTCCGCAACGCCTGGATCCAGCTCGAGAAAAACATCGAGGAACAGCTCAAGCAAGCTAAATTCCAGAACCTCTTCATGGGCACACTCGTAGCCAACGACCTCGACGCACGCGCACTCTACGACGACAACGCATCGACAAGCCACATCGCGTTTGCCAAGAAAGACTACTCAACCCTCGAAGACGATAAATTCGAAGTGACCGACGCCGACATCAAAGCCGTCTACAACAAACGCCGCAACCTCTACCGCCTCGACGAACCCACACGACTCATCGACTACGTAAGCGTCGACATCGCCCCCAGCCCCGAGGATCAGCGCAACGCACGCGTCAAAGTCGACAACGCCCTCACCGCCCTCCGCGACAACGAAGGCACCTCAGGCCTCGAAGGCATGAACGAATTTGTCGTGACTCGCGAGCACATGACACGCTCACGCATCAACGACAACAAACTGAAATCATTCGTCGACTCCGCATCCACCGGCATGGCACGACTCGTGTCGCAGGTAGGCAACACCTACACACTCGCCAAGCTCATCGGACGCGACTCGCGCATCGACTCTGTCAACATCGACATCATCAACATCCAGGGCACACGTGCCGACGCCGACTCAGCACTCGCCGCCCTCCGCTCAGGCAAACCATTCAGCGAAGTATCCGCCGGCAGCAAAGTAGCTCAGGCACAGGACAGCCTCTGGCTCTCGCTCACCGCACCCGACGCCGCATCAGTGCGCAACATCATTGAAGAAGCACCAGCCGGACAGTGGTTCACCCCCGACACCGTCGGTCAGGTCTTCCGCATCTTCCGCGTCAACAACCGTCGCCCGGCCGTCACAGTCTACGATCTCGCACAGGCTGTATTCGTAGTTGAGCCAAGCGCCGCAACCGTCAACAAGCTCGAGGCAGACCTCGCACGCTTCGTCAACGAAAACAAGACCGCCAAGGAATTTGCCGACAACGCAGCAGCAGCCGGCTACAACATGCAGACCACAACCGTCTCGGCATCAACTCCTCGCCTCGGCGCACTCGACGACACACGCGAAGCCATCGCATGGGCCATGTCTGCCAAGAAAGGCCAGGTTTCACCCGTCATCGGCACCGAAGCCAACGGACGCTACGTAGCCGTTGCAATCGAAGACATCTACGACGACGACTTCGTGCCAATGACCGACCCCTCACTGCGCAAACAGCTCGAAGCACGCGCCCGCAACGACAAGAAAGCCGCCGAACTCATCAAGCAGTACGAAGGCAAAGCCAACTCCATCGACGGCTACGCTAAGCTCATGGGCTCGGCTGTCGACACAACAACCGTCAGCTTCGGCCAGATCTTCATTCCCAAGGTCGGCATCAACGAAAGCGCCCTCACAGCTGCCGCTGCCGCCGCCAAAGCCGGCAAACTCACAGGCCCGGTCAAAGGCAACAACGGAGTCATCTTCTTCGTAGTCACATCGATCGACAACGCAGGACGTCCGTTCAACACCGACGAAAGCTCCATGCAGTTCATGCAGACACGCGGCGCAGGCGCACTCTCACGCAACCTCCCCGCCATCTTCCGCGGCAACAAAAAGGTGACAAACAACTCACTCAAATTCTACAGCCGCTGACAAACGGCCAAACGTCACCCAACACCTAAAACGCGAGGTGGACATCCCCGATGATGTCCACCTCGCTGTTTCTTCACGCGCCAAGCGCTGTGTTAAATAACCTTGCTTCTACAGACTCTCCAACGCAAGTATCTCGTCAAGTATCGCCACCGCAGTCTCTACCGTCCCCACATCCGAGATCACAAACGAGCGCTTGCCCGCATTGTCGCGCAGATTGGCCCGGCGCGTATTTCCCTGCAGATAAGCCAGCAGCTTGCCAAACATCGGCGACTGATAATAGGCCGCATTCTGTTCACCGGTCAGATATAGATACATCCTCCCCTGCTTCAGCGCAACCTTCTCTATACCCAGACGCCGCGCCAGACGCCGCAGACGCGGCACACGCAGCAACTCAGCCGTAACAGACGGAATCTTGCCGAAACGATCCACAAGACGCCGCGCAAACTCACGCAGATCTGTCTCACGCTCTATCGAATCAAGCTCCTGATACAAAGCCACCCTCTCACTGTCGCGGGGCACATAGTCAGGCGGCAGCAACAGCTCCATGTCGCTCTCTATCACACAATCCGACACATAGTCGCGGCCATCGCCATCATCATTGCCCCCATCGGTGGCAGCATGATCAAGTCCGGCAAACTCCTCTGTGCGCAGTTCCATCACAGCCTCCTTCAATATCTTCTGATACGTCTCATAGCCCAGATCGGCTATGAAACCGCTCTGTTCCGCGCCAAGCAGATTGCCCGCGCCACGGATGTCGAGATCCTGCATCGCAATGTGTATCCCGCTCCCCAGATCGCTGAAACTCTCAATCGCCTGCAAACGGCGGCGCGCCACCGGCGAAAGCGGCACATGAGGCGGAACCATCAGATAGCAGAACGCCTTCCGTGCGCTGCGACCCACACGGCCACGCAGCTGATGAAGCTCGCTCAGACCGAAATTCTGCGCATTATTCACTATAATGGTGTTGACATTGGGCATATCGATCCCACTCTCGACAATCGTCGTGGCAATGAGTATATCATAGTCGTGCGACGCGAAATCCACAATCACCTTCTCCAGCTTGTCCGGAGGCATCTGGCCATGCCCGACAGCCACACGCGCGTCTGGCACAAGACGGCGCACCATAGCCTCAAGCTCATGAAGCCCCTCGATGCGGTTGTTGATGATGAATATCTGCCCGTTGCGGCTCAGCTCGAAATTGATCGCCTCAGCCATCAGATCGTCAGTCATCGCGCTCACGCTCGTCACTATCGGATGACGGTTGGCCGGAGGCGTATTGATAGCCGAGAGATCGCGCGCACCCATCAGTGAGAACTGCAACGTGCGCGGTATCGGCGTCGCGCTCATCGTCAGCGTGTCCACATTCGTTTTCAGCTGCTTCAGCTTCTCCTTCACAGCCACTCCGAATTTCTGCTCCTCATCGACCACCAGAAGTCCGAGATCCTTAAACTTCACCTGCTTGCCTATCAACTTGTGCGTGCCCACGAGTATATCTATCCGACCCGTCTCCAGATCGGCCAATATCTCCTTGGTCTGCTTGGCCGTGCGTGCCCTCGACAGATAGTCCACACGCACCGGAAAATCTTTCAGACGCTTCGAGAATGTCTGGAAATGCTGATACGCGAGCACCGTCGTCGGCACCAGCACAGCCGTCTGCTTGCCGTCGGCAGCAGCCTTGAACGCCGCGCGCACGGCCACCTCCGTCTTCCCGAATCCCACATCTCCGCAAATCAGGCGATCCATCGGCCGGGCACTCTCCATATCGGCCTTCACATCGCGTGTGGCCTTCAGCTGATCAGGCGTATCCTCATACACAAACGACGCCTCCAGCTCATGCTGCATATAGCTGTCCGGAGCGAAAGCATGACCCTGCTCCTCACGCCGCGCCGCATACAGCTTTATCAGATCGCGCGCTATATCCTTCAGCTTGCTCTTGGTGCGTTCCTTCACTCGGTTCCAAGCCCCGGTTCCGAGCTTGTTCACCTTCGGCGGCACACCCTCCTTGCCCCTGTACTTGGCAAGCTTATGCAGCGCATGTATCGACACGAATATTATATCGTCGTTGGCATAGACCAGCTTGATCATCTCCTGCGCTCTGCCGTTCACCTCCGTGCGCAGCAGCCCTGCAAACTTACCCACACCATGATCCACATGCACTATATAGTCTCCCGGCTCTATCGACGACAGCTCCTTTAGCGACAGAGCCAGCTTGCCCGAACGAGCCCTGTCGCTCTTCAGGCTATACTTGTGGAATCTGTCAAATATCTGATGATCCGTAAAAAAGCACCGGCGCGTCACATGATCGGTAAAACCCTCATGCAGAGTCGACATCACCGGCGTGAAATCTATTCTATCACCCCTGTCGGCAAATATCGTGCGCAACCGCTCCTGCTGCCGCTCGCTGTCGCTGAGTATATACAGCTTGTAGCCATCGGCCAGCAACTTGCCGAACGAATCGCTTATCAGATCGAAATTCTTGTGATATATCGCCTGGGGCGAGCACTCGAAATCCACCGTGGCCGGCGCCGGTTCATGAAGATCAGCCCCCGTGAAGCGCAGCTGCCTGAACGAATCCCACCTACGGGCGAAATCATCGGCATCCACCACATGGCTCATCGAGTCACGCTCACCCTCGCCCGCCATCGACGCGCTCTCGCTGAACGTCCCCTGGGCTATCTCGCGTATGCGCTCCACCGCATAGCTCGAGCTGCGCACGGCGATCAGCGTATCCTCCGGCATAAACTCCAGAAGCGACCCGCCGCGGCCGGCTCCGGCCACCCCCGACGTCACCGCTATGCTCTCGAGCTTGCGCTCCGACAGCTGGGTCTCGATATTGAACAGACGTATCGAGTCTATCTCGTCTCCGAAAAAATCAATGCGCACCGGCAGCTCATGGCTGTAGCCGAATATATCGAGAATCGACCCGCGCACGGCAAACTGTCCCGGCTCATACACATAGTCCTCCTCGGCGAAACCATTTTCGCGAAGCCACTTCACCGTGTCGGTCAGATCAGTCACCGCCCCCGCCTCAAAACGCTGCGTATGAGCCTCCAGCGCCTGGCGCGACGCCACACGCTCGGCAAGCGCCTCGGGATAAGCCACCACAAACCGCAGCCCGGCGTCCGTGTGCCAGTGATTCAGCACCTCCGTGCGCAATATGCGGTTAGGCTCATCAGGCTGACCATAGCGTATCGAGCGTTTGTAGCCCGACGGAAACATCATCACGGCATCCTCGCCCGCCAGACGCGACAGATCGTGACACAGATAACCCGCGTCATCCGCATTGTCACCGACAACAAGCACCGGCCCTCTCTGCCGTGGCATCCCCGCCAGCATCATCGCCACCGACGATCCCGCCAGATTATACACCGATGCCGTCCGTCCCGACTCAAGCGCCGCCTCCAACGCCCCTCGGCGTCCCGGCGTCATGAAAAGATCTATCAGACTCTCGGCCTGCGTCATTTCCCGTCCTCCTTTCGCCCCAGCAGAGCGGCATACGCCGCCTTGTCAAGCAGCAGCTCGGCCGCCTTGTCCAGATCAGGATCTTCACGCAACTGGTTGAGCACACGGCCACGCTGATAGTAATATCGCTCTACGATCTCCCCCGACAGATACGGCTCTATCTGCTTGCGGTGCGTGTCCAGATCGCGTTGCAGATCATGCTTCAGCAGCGTGCCCAGCGTGTCAAACACGGCTTTCGTCGAGTCATTCATGTATCCCTCTGTCGACGCAGCCTCTCTCAGCCGGTCGAGTATCACCTCACACAGCTTGTCATATTCAAACCGCGAGGGATCGATCGAACGCTTGAAATCGGCATATATCGAATCTGTCACCACAAACTCGCCCGCCGGAGCTATCGTGTCATGCTCTGCCCTGTAGCGGTTGGCGAAATCCGACGCCCAGTTGTCACGCACTATATTGAACACCATCCGGTTTATCTCCGGATGATCGATCGTCACATCAGGTGTTATCCCGCCGCCGTCGCGCACCTCGCGCCCGCTCTTAGTCTTGAACACGTTCGCCAGCGAATCGGGTATCCGCGCCACCGACCCGTCCGGATTGCGGTGCGAATAGTCGATCGCCTGTATCAGACGCCCCGACGGCAGATAATATTTCGCAACAGTCACCTTCAGCAGGTTATTGTAAGGAAGCTCACGGGTAGTCTGCACAAGCCCCTTGCCAAACGAACGGTTGCCGATCACCACCGCCCGGTCAAGATCCTGCAATGCACCCGCAGTGATCTCGCTCGCCGATGCCGTGGCTCCGTCTATCAGCACAGCCAGAGGCATCTTCGTGTCTATCGGCGTACCCGACGTCTTGTATATCTTCTCATTCATCGTGCCCTTGCCGCGGGTGCGCAACACTTCCGTTCCCGACGGCAGGAAATATCCCAATATTTTCACGGCTTCCTCAACCAGGCCGCCGCCATTGCCCCTCAGATCGAGCACTATGCCTCCCACACGCTTGTCAGCCTTCAGCGCCGTCAGAGCATCCTTCACCTCACGCGCGCTCTTGTCGGTGTAGCTGCTCAGATAGATATATCCGATGCGGTCGCGCACCACACCCCACCACGTCACCGCAGGCTCATGTATCTTGCGGCGGGTGATATCAAACGTCAGCACCGAATCCTCTCCCACATACGGCCGCCAGACCATCACCTTCACCTGTGTTCCCGGCTGACCTTTCAGCCTCTTGCTCACCTCGGCGCTGCTCATGCCCAGCACCGTGTCGCCGTCTATCGCCACTATCCTGTCGCCGGGACGCATCCCCGCAAGCTGCGACGGACTACCCTCGTGAGGACCCGAGATATACACATCGCCCCCACGCTGCATTATATAGCTCCCGATGCCCGCATATTCCCCCGTGGTCTGGCGCACGAAATCCTCCTGCGCTTTCTCGGGTATGAACTCAGTGTATGGGTCTATATCGTCAAGCATCGCATTGATCGCCGTTGCTATGCTCTTCTCGGCATCCACCGAGTCCACATAAAATGTGTTCAGCTCCTTGTAAAGCTGGTTGAAAACGCTGAGATTGCGCGACACTTCGGTCTTCCGCGCGCTCAGTGTCACTGTCGCCGCCACCATGGCAGCCGCAAATATCACGAGACTCTTTTTCATCTGTTTTGGAAATGGAAACGCTAAATTAGTAAATAAGTGACAGTTCAAGATAAATTTAGGTGAATTTGTGATGTCTTATGTAATTGGTTTCGTGTGCCGAGAAAGAAGTTTAGCGGGCTAAACTCCTGACGATGCGCTCATAACCGATCCGTAACACGCACAACGACACTTGAAATATTTATTTTGAACTGCCAGGTAGCTGGTCAGATTAAATGAATACAATATGAATATACATTGATTTAAAATATCGTAGCGTTTTAAATTGAATAGCTACCTACTATAACATTCACCCTCTCCCAAAGGCTTATTCTGAGTGAAAAAATAATTTTTTTATCAAAAAAGTTGCACATGTCATCCACATCAACTAATTTTGCCTCCGCAAATGCCCGGAGGGGCGTCTGTAATTCCTGCTTCAGTAGCTCAGTTGGTTAGAGCACCTGACTGTTAATCAGGGGGTCGT
>CANOUR010000015.1 GCA_947570265.1 uncultured Bacteroidales bacterium
GAATAGGGAAACCAAAACCGACCACTTCCATAATGATATATAAAGGATGAATGACCCCACCACAACCTATATCCACATTCTGCATCTATAAATATGGATATTGCAGTGGTATTAAATGGATTAAGGCTCTTTATCTGAATGGGAACTGATTACAGACAACACCAACCACTATTAGATATATATAAAAGGAGAAGTCCAAATACTCCCTTATATTCACATTCTGCATCTATAAATATTGATATTGTAGTGGTATTAAATGGATTATGGCTATTTATATGAAAGGAAACTGATTACAAACGCCACCTCATCCCACATTAGTATATATACAAATAGAGGAAGTCCAATCCCCATCAACACACTTTCCGACAAAATAAAACCAACTAACAGACACTAAACCAATTCAATAACCGTCCTATAATCCCCAAATACTGCATAAGACCCGTTGGAAACTCCTCTATAACCTCATTTCAACACCTACATCCATTTCAAAACCCCACAAACTGAAAAACGCCCAAAATCATCCAAAATCACACTCCTAACTCTCACATAACCACTTACATACAATCCCAAAATCGTTTAACTTCATAATTCCGATATTCATATTTATAACAATCGGCAAGTTTCAGGGTCGCTGTGATTTCGCCCACATCAGCTCCTTTCTTATACCATTTTCGGGCTTGCGCGTCATCCTGTTCTATGCCATTGCCATAGCGATAGGCATCGCCTATTCGCGCAAACGCCTCATGGCAGTTCAGTCCGGCGGCTTTCTTAAAGCAGGAGAGAGCTTTCTCACCTTTGCCCAAGTCGTTGTATGCGCATCCCATTTTGTAATATGCCTCTGCCTTAAAGAAGTCGTCACAGTCGCTGACGGTTATATCCCTGTATAGCCGTATGGCTTGCGCCAGACTCCGCTCGTCATCTTCATCCGTGAAGCAATCCAAAAGCGCCTCCGGCACGCCCTCGGCATACAGAATTATGTCGGCAAGATGCATCTTATCCGCAATGTTGCCCTTAGTTGCCTTTGACGTCATTATCTCAATCCAGCGGTGATACCACTTGAGGGCGATTTCAATGCTTTCATTCGGATTAATGTCTTCATGACAGTCGTCAATATAAAGATTCATCAATGACTTGGCCGCATCACCCGAATCCTTGTCGGCTTTCGATGCCAATATGTCAAACCATCGTCTGTGCCATTCCAGAATCAACTCCTTTCGTCGCTCTGCATCTATACCGTCGGGGCAATCGTTGCGATATATCTCCATGGCGAGCATGGCGGCTTCGGCATTGCTGTTGTCGGCTGCCTTTTCAAACCAATAGATAGCTTTCCGATTGTCGCACCCGCTATGATATCCCCACGAATAATATCGTCCGAGAAGCATTTGAGCCTTGACATCGCCATGTTCGGCGGCCGGAGTTATCGCCTCGACCGCTTGTCTGGCTGATACGGCATCCCCCTCTCCGGCATGGCATTTAATGAATTGACTGATGATTCTGAAATACTCAGACATGCCGTTGTTTTTTGCGCACATATTTGGCAGACTCTACGTCTGTGGTTTTATCGTTTGTAATTGCGTTTTATCTCATCAATGTATTGCCCCCGATGCCTGAATTCTCATCGGGAAGTTGCAGATGATAGATTCTTGTTTTCTCGCCCCAAGGATGAAAACAGTGGCCGATAAAACTAAAACCGAATCGCTCGTAATATCCTATATGGTCAGTGCATAGATACAAGTTTTTGAAACCGAGCCGCCCTGCATCTCCCGCTGTATGTTCAATAAGCATTCTACCGCAGCCGTTGCCGCGCCGATCCTCTTCGACATACAGTGCGGCAAGCCATGGGTATAGGTCCATGCGGGAATTGAAATCATTTGTCACCAATCCGGCACAACCGATTATTCTGTCGCCATCGACCAACAGATACCATTGCGGAAGCGGATTGGCCGCATCTATACAATGGCGCAGACAATCGTCATATACTGCCATGGAATCCTCCGTAGCCCACTTATCTTGAAAATAAGTGATTGCCCGTTCCTGGTATTCCGGATTATTTCGCAGTGATACTATTTCCATATCAGTTGCCGGGATGCTCCTCACTCTGCTTAAGGAATATGGCAGAGCCGGTATGTGGGGCAGTGAATGCAAGCGTGTCGCCGTGGCACACTGCATAAGCCGTGCTGTCGTTGAGCAGACTAAGCATGTTCTGCTCCACGGTCATATTTTCGCAAGCCATCTGGGTGACGAGCATGTTTCTGAAGCGGATGGTGTCGTTGGCGATTCCAAACTCGCCGTTGATCATGTTGCAGTCCGTGGAAATGCTGAATGTGCTGTCTGTCCCGTTGAATGACAGCTTGTAATCTGCCTTGCCGTCAAACTTCGTTGACTCGCCGCCTATTCGATACGATTCAAGATACCATCCGCTCTGCAAGTCTGCGGTGTCAACCACGATATCCTCCCCACCGTCTGCCGGTTTATTGGCGGTGCTGCAGGCTCCGAGGGCAACCGACGCCATGGCCATCACATACAATCCGATTTTTTTCATATAGTCGTACATTATCTTTTAGTGTTCTTAAAATTAAAATATGTCACCCGGCCTCTCATCGTATCCCCGGAGTTCGCCGTCAGTCGCCGCAGCTATAGACACAGCAAACCTCTGCAGATACGGCCATCGGCCTCAACTACAAAGTTACAAAATTTTTCGAGCTTTCACGGATGCTCGGACACCGACCTCTTGGAAATGTGGTTTTAGTATGTTCAATGCCTATTGAATTTGTATTAAGCAGATGGTATTGCATAAATACATTGGTATGAACCGTGATAATTCTATAGCCTCCATTCAAGAGGCAAATAAAACAATTCATCTGCGAGCATTCTCGCTTTGTCAGAATTATCTTGACGTAGGGTTGGGCAGATGGTAAATTTGCGTAAAAAACAGATGAGACAGTCTGTTTTATTAATTCTGATGTTTCAAGCGCTGTTGATGTCGGCACAAGGCTACATCTCAATCGACAACTTCTCTACGAGCAGGTTGCGAAATAAAACCGGGGACAACTTCGGTTCCGGAAGTATGTGGATTATTTCCGGGGGGTATAATATACCTATCTATACTAAAATAAACGACCGGAAACAAGTGAAATCGTTTTCTGCAAGTGCTTATGCCACGTATGCAGATTTGTCAAACGATGGTGAAGCATCGCAGATGAACCCGGGAAAAATCATTAACTCAGGTCTGAACCTCACTTACATTCAACCGATCTCCAAGAAATGGAGTGTCTTATTGACAGGGGGTGCAGGTGTTTATGCTCCGGCCGATGAAATCAATCTAAAGTCTGTATTAGGGAATGGTGGCGCGATTTTCATTTGCCGGCTGAATGATAATCTAAGCCTTGGTATCGGCGGAGGTGTCACTAATTCCTACGGCACACCGATAGCCATGCCTATGATGTATCTCAGCTGGCTGCGCAACGGAAAATTTATGTTTAACATAGATATGTCTAACACCATAAAAATTTCTGCCTCAACTATTCTTTGGAATAAACTCAAACTTGAGTTAGCTCCTATGGAGATAGATGGTCTGTTGGCTGTCAGGTCGGTCGGAAATAAGGATCAAATATATTCAATGGTAATGTTCCAGTCCTATTTTTCACCGTCATTACGGTTCAGCGACGAATTCAGCATATTCGCGAAGGTTGGAGGAAACTGGATACGTGGTATAAGCGCAAGGGAGCGGAGTCTGAAGTCGTTCTTTGACAGTTTCAAGAGCGACGGTAATGAAGATCCTTATTTTGATGTTTCACTAAGATTGTCGGTAGGTGTTAGATTCAGTTTCTATAATAATCAGTAAATTTGAATAGTCAAACCAATACCACAACCCGTAATGATAAAATACTTGATAATAGAGGATGAGCCGCTTGCCTTTGAGGAACTAAAAAGGATGGTTGACAAATTGCGCCCGGAATTTCAGATGTCGGGATGGTCGCAGAGTGTGATTCAAAGTGTCTCCTTGCTGAAATCCCAGTCATTCGATTTAATATTTGCTGACGTATCATTGGCAGACGGTTTGTGCTTTGATGTTTTCAACAAAATACCCGTGGATATACCTGTAATATTCACCACAGCCTACGATGAATATGCCATAAAGGCTTTCAAAGTCAACGGAATTGACTATCTTCTTAAGCCAATTGAGCAGGACGAATTGGAGCAGGCTATACTCCGATTTGAGCGGAATAATGTTAAATCAGCTTCAGCTGAAGTTCTTTCAGCAATGGAAGCTCAATGCGGCAATTGTCCAAGAATTCGTTTCATGGTCAAAACGGGCGACTCTTTTTTTTACGTCGAAGCCTACAATATTGCTTTCTTCTACAGCGAGGATAAATACACCTATCTCCATCTTTTTTCAGGTAAAAGATTTGTCATGGATTATTCTCTTGACACCATAGAAGGAATGCTTGATAGAAAACTATTCTATCGCACCTCGCGTGGCTGCATTGTAAATATCCGTGCCATTGAGAAGTGCAACCGATATTTTGGCGGAAGGTTAAAACTGCATTGCACACCACAGTTGCCCGCAGAAAATCTTGTAAGCCGAGGCAGAGTTAAGACATTTTTGGAGTGGATCGATGGTATAGTGTAAGAAAATGAATATACAAACAAGATACGTATTCCTATTTATTTTTGTGATTTCCATATCATTCATACCGTTTATGGGAATATATAGCATCATGATTGGCAGGCCCGAGAATCTCTGGTGGACCATACTTGTCAATATCCCCGCATGTCTGTTGTTAGGTGTTTGTGATTTTCTTTTAGTCAAAAAAACGCAGCATAAGGTAAGAAGCAATGTTATTCGGCTAATCACCGACATAATGGTTACAACTGTAACGACCATAGTCATTATATGTGGTCTGAATCTCTTGCTGATGGATGCGGCTGATGCTACTCCACACGTTCTTTTAAAATCCGCAGTGCCGGCTATACCATGGAACTGGATAGTAACTCTGCTTATCGAACTTTTTTTCTACAATGAGCAACAGCAGAAAATAGAGCGGGAAAAATCACATTATCAGTTTATGGCACTTCGCAATCAGATAAATCCGCACTTCCTTTTCAATTGTCTCAACGTACTTTCCTCTCTTGCGTATTCAGATGCCGAAAAAGCCAATAATTTTGCCAAAAGACTCGCATCTGTATATCGCTATATTTTGTCCACCAATGAAAGTCAGATTGTTGATATTGACGATGAAATTGCTTGTGTCAACAAGTATATTTACCTTGAACAGGTTAGATTTGGCGACTTTCTTTCGGTAAAAATAAATGATATGCGGGCCACTCATAAAGGACATATAATACCGGTAAGTGTACAGCAACTTGTGGAGAACGCAATCAAGCACAATATCTGCTCAAAAGAGTTTCCATTGAAAATAGAGATATTGATCACCGATACTGATATTAAAGTAGTCAACAATGTGCAATTACGCAAAGCGTCATGCGGTACGGGCGTTGGCCTCGACAATATAAGACGACAATATGCTCTGCATAATAAAAAAATTACGGTAAGTGTGTCCGATACCTCATTCACAGTTTCTCTGCCTATAATCCATTAAGATATATCTATCGCACTCTTGGGCTGTAGTATCGGGGGTGATGCGATTGATTTTTTTATGGGATTGGAGCAAGATTTGGCAAAGAGAGTCATTACCGTGGTGCCCCGGCTGGTTTTCGGTTGAGGTCACCACATTTGGCTCGGTCGAGCCTCGTCGAGCTGAAGGTTTTATCGCGTGATTATAATTAAACTCTGTTAAAGTTTGAGATTGCAAGTCCGTTGCACCCCCTGTTTTCAGGGTACATAATAAGGAGTACAAGATAGACTCTAACTTCTCTTTCCAACTACAGGTCGATGTGCAGGATTGGCGCAATGCCATATCTTCCGAAGAAAACTGTATGCGCCACCGGGAAAAGAATTTCAAACTACATGGCACTCTCGCAAAAATAGAAATGACGGAACGGAAAAAACAAAATTGAACACAACGACAAGGGCGAAGTGGTGGTGCCAAGCTATAACAGCTTCACTATCCATACCCCCCAACGTAGCGGTGCTAACAACATGTACCTCTCCCGCAAATTCACCATCGTCCAGATGATGCACGTTAACGGTCCCAAAACCCAAAAGACCTTCATGAACTACATCTCATCGGCTTGCCACTTGCCCAGCAAGAGACTCTCCTCCGACGAAATCGCCGACGAGATAGACGCCATCGCAAATCCGGCACAAAACGATGTGTTCTGATATTGCCTATGGATGATTATCGATGTAAGTTCTCATCAAATCAACTGATTGGCGCAATTCTGATTCGGTATAATGAGCGTTGCTGGTATTCTCCGGATGATGAATTTGATGACGAATGTAATCAGTAAGGCATATTTGCTGCACAACAACAGTCCCATTTCTCAATTTGTTATATGGCCTTAATGGTTTTCCATTCCTATAGTCGGCTAACCAATTCTCGTGTTCGATATATCCATATAATTCATTATGATATTCTTCCGAAACTTCTTCGAAAGCAAGTAAATTAATTTCATTTAATGATGGATACGGCAACTGGTTTGGTGTTACTTTCCGCACACATTTATGTCCCCTCTCATCAAAACAAACAAGTCGTAAGTCATCAAAATTAAGGTGTTTTACAATGTGGGCACTATGTGTTGTAATCAACACTTGTATATATGGCTTACTCGATAATGACTTTAATGCTTCCACAAGCATCAATTGATGAGCTAAATGCTGAGATGTCTCAGGTTCCTCAATCGCATATATGACATTTACATTATCATGTGCGTTTCTTTGCCTCTCTGCCTCTGCTCTGAAAAAATTTAACAATATAAGCCTTTTTACACCACTCCCGTGTTTGTTGATTGGAATATTATCATCAGAAGTTATTGAGACAGCTTTAAAGACATCCGCCCATTTTAAATCTTTAGTATGTGGTATTTGCGGTGAAAGTGCAGAGGCTATTTCCGCATTCATTTCTCGCAATTTATCCAAAGTACTATTAGTTACACTTTGAAGTTGACGAGTAACGGTTTCGGCAACAGCATTCAAATGTTCCTGGATTGTTCCATCTGAAAGAATTAACTTGACGGCCTCTCGAAGAGGATCCTGCGCTTCCTTATCTTTATCATTGTTGCTTCTGTCTGATTGAAATAAACAGAAAATAGGCATAAAATTGCAAATTTTCGGCCATAAATCCTTCAATCCATCGATAGATACCTCAATTTCTCGCTGAGATAAATTCAAAGAATCCGAATAATAATTCCAAATAGCCTTACGCATAACAGCATTTTTGGTTTTGTCGCATTCAAGATCCAATCGCTCGACAATAGACTTTAAATCCTTTAATTTTTTGCTAAGTAAATCGCAACACTCTACTGCTGAAGGATGATTTGCCAAAATATAAACTTTAGCTTTTCCTCCATCTGGATATTTTTTTATAACACAAAAAGTACCTGCGGTAGTTGTAAGATATTCATCAGTGAGCGTTGTCTTATATGCCTCGTCTAATATAACCTCTGACGGCAAATCTTCGAATTCAACACCTATCACAATATCTTTTTGCCCATTAGCATGATTACGTTTATTGACATCATGCTTATCTATAGACACCACACCTTTGCTGTCATTAAAGAATATATCAAGAGCTTCTAAAATTGTTGATTTACCAATATCATTTTTGCCAACTATGGCGACAAAATCAGAAATTGGGATTATAGTTTCAGAATCATAGCCCCTGAAATTATTAAGGATGATTGATTTGATTCTCATATTTTTGTATTATTACAAGGGTGGGATATATATTTCTGAAAACGACTGGTGGGTTTGTCGGGAATTGTCATCTGTATGTGGGTGCCGAGGAGCGGATTTAGGTACCGCTCTCTGAACTTGCGCTTGTCTTGAAAACCGCAAAATACTGTGATTTCTGCCAATGAACGCGGCTCTTTACAGAACTCTATGATTTTTTCTTCAATGGTTTTGTCATCTTGACTTGTGCCCTGACTTGTGCCCTGACTTGTGCCCTGACTTGTGCCCTTCGACAAGTCGGCTTCATTGGTCGCTTGAACAGTTACGCGGAATGCTGTGATTGTATTCACATCAAAGACAGCGGGAGTGTTGCCGTTTTCTTTGAGCATTTCTTGAACACGGGTCACACCACGATTGAACTGTTGACGTATTTCATCACGCGCATAGCCTCAGCCACGAGCGGATTACGGTAATCATTTACCGAGGGGAAGTTTTCGGGGCGAGCTTCGCCGTACAACCCTCCGGCATTCATAATCTCGATGTAATTATCAAACTGATACAACCGAATTGGCATATTCGATTGATAATCGCGGTGCATACAGGCGTTCATCATCAGTTCGCGGATAGCACCTTCTGGATAATTCCATACGGTCTTTTCGCGGAAAAGCGACTCTGGTACAGGACGTTGCGTTATAATGCCGTCTTTTACAAACGATTCCAACGCCGGGAGCATCTTGTAAAGAGGCCCGGAGAACTGCCGCTCGTTCAATATATCTCCACTCTTATCTTTTCCAGCAAAACGGACAAACTGAACATAATCGCCCAAAAGAAAATACTTTGGATTGGTTCCGAACAGTATTATTCCCGCATAGGTCGGACAATCGTTCTCACGGTCGTAAAGATGAATCGACGCAAGTTGCTCCTTTATGTCGCGCTTGTCAGTTGTTAGTGTATCTTCATCAAGGAACTTTGGAAGATAAGTATTCTTGATATAATCCACATCCAAGTCCTCCAACTTTGCATTCAAGCACGGAGTAGCATCAAATGTAGCCATGAAAGAGCAACGCCGTTCAGCCAATATGCGTTCTTCCGCTTCGGTGGCTATGTCGCGGCGTGGACCAATACGAATAAATGCCCGACCACGATAGCGAACAGGTGGTAAATCAGAAGGACGAACCTCTGCTACCAACAAATCTCCTTCGGGAAACACGAAACGGTCAACTGACATAGTCGGCAATGGAAGAATGTTGCCATCTGAACGGATGCCTGATATTTTCTTCATCAGAGCATCGTCCACTTTCAATCCTGACAACTTTCCATCGTCATGTGCCCCGATAATGAGATAGCCGTTTTTCCGGGAGTTGGGCATATCGTTGGCAAACGCACAAATGGCCTCACAGAACTTGTCCATGTTGCCGGTGCTGATTGTGCGCTCAACCCTATAGGTCTCGGTTGATGTCAGCAATTCCAAAACTTCGTCTTTTGTTATCATCTCGAGGCAATTATATTATGCAAAAATATAAAATTCTTTTGAAATATCCACTATATCAGAGTTGTAGAGGTGCGACAATTTGTGTGCGGATGTATTGTGAGAGGAAGTGAAACGAAAGTAGGTCAGAAAACTTTCGTTTCCCGACCTACTCGATTTCAGTGTATGTCTGATTGTTTACTTCACGATGACCTTGTCAGTGCGGTTGCCTGCGACACGGATGTAGATACCCGCCGACGGATTTTCTACGCGACGACCCTGAAGATCGAAGTATGTCACAGTGCCTATCTGCACTGTTTCAGTGCTCTCGATGCCTGTTGTGGCCGATTTGCTGGTCACGGTCATCGATTTGAGAGGTGTCTCTCCTGTTGCAGTGAAGTTTACTGTCTGTACGGTGCCTGCCGGAGCCACACGCATTTGGCCATTGACCGCCTCTCCATCAGGAGTCCATACGGTTTCGTTGGCTATCGATCCGGTGTCGCATTTCAGGCGTCCGGAGTAGTACAGCGAGTTTGCAAATTCAAATGTTACACTGGTGAGGTAAGCGTTGGGATCGGTCACAGATATGGTCATCACGCATGCGGGGAAGATATTAGTGCCCCAGCCAGATTCTCCTACCATATGTATGTACTTCTCGCTTTCATTATTCCAATCCTCTTCAAGCATTGAACCGCGGCTGAATTGAACGGCTATTTTTTCGTCGGCCGAGACTATTTTGTGGTTTTCATATACATAGCTGTCCTTAGTGAAAGTTGCACCGGATGCCTCTTTGAGCGACTCGGGATCGTCCCATCTGAATGTTGCGTCGGGAAGGGTGATGATCTCGCCCGTGTCCTCTTTCTTTACGCCGACATATACGGTTTCGGGAAGCTCGCTAAGTTCGCTAAGTTCGGCATAATTACCGCCAAACAGCAGGTCGTAAGCGTTGAGAGGCATATCTTTGCCGTCGACTGCCACCTCTGTCAGCTCAGATCCATCGGTTGCCACCACATAATATGTCGTGCCTTCTTCAAGAGTGTATTTATGCTCGCCTTCTGTGGTGAATTTCGCCACTGAGACGAGTTCGGTGCCCACATATTGTTTGATGGCCACGGCTGCACCCTCGCCGGTGGGAGCAACATAGAAGGTTGTGCCGGCATATGCAGGCTGATCAGCCTCGGTTGTGATGGTGTAGGTCTTGCTCAGATCGTTGACGCCGCAGTATGTATTGGGGAAAAACTCGTTTTTCTCGTTGATGTTGTAGTTCTTGCCATCCTCATCGGTTACAGATGTGAGTCTGTAGCCATCACCCGACACGAAGTAGTAGTATCCATCCTCGATCCACAGTGTGTTTTCGCCAGTGGTAAGCTCCTTAAGTTTGTTAGCTTTATCTGTATAATTATAAAAATGAACCATTGATTCATATGGTTTGCTTGAATTGTCTGTCACGATTACTCGGAACTCATTCTTCATCTCGGTTACCACCGTATATGACGCCGGTTTATCCTTACCCATGATCATAATATATTGACCGAAAGTATCATCAAGAGTGCCATTACTGTTGATCGTCACATCATTGCCTTCTGCGTCGGTCACCTTTGTGAGTTTATACCTGTAATCAGGACAAAGATAATAGGTGACGTTTTCCTCGAGTTTGAAAGTGGTGTTGCCTTCGGGAAGTTCTGTTACGACTTCGATCTTATAAGAATCGGGGTTTGTCCATTTCAGCACGGCGTTGCCTGTCACGTCAAAAGCAGTGCCAGTGTAGGTTGAAGCAGCTGTCACAACTACATTGATATATCGGGCATCGGCCTTATAGAGTTGTGAGTTGGCGTTGATCGACACCTTTACGCGGCCTGAGCCGGCCTTCAAGGCGGTGACAGTGCCGTTTGCATCGACTGTAAAGATGTCAGTGGGATCATCACTTGTAGCGCTTACGGCCTCATATACGAGCTCACCTGCAGGAAGAGTCACTTCAGCGTAAGAAACCGTTTCGCGAGTGACAACTTTTTTTGTACCTGTCTCACCCACGTTCAGCGAAAGGAGGTCATTTTCAGGAAATGTCAGTGAGATATCGGTTTTGACAGGCCCGCCATCGCTCTTTACATATATTGCAGGATAGCAACTTGTTTAACCAGACGTATTAGGTTTGAAATTTTTTGCAGAGGTGAATGTGTAGAAATTGGTTGTAGCACTTGCTACTGCCAGTTTCCAACTGCCGTCTCCGCGGGATGTAATGTCTACTTGATATGCTGCCGTTTTCGGTTCGTCTGTTGATAAATTGAGCATTGAGGCGGTTTTACGCCCGATATATTTGCCATTTGTGGCATCGTAAATTCCTTTTTTTGTAACGTTGGTTGCTGTTGCTGTGACGTCTTTAAATTGGAATATCAGGGGATTGATATTGTCGCTGATCTCTATGGTTGTCTCCAGAGATGTCAGATTGGATATTGCGGTAGATGATCCGCCTGAAGTTGTCATGCTGGTCACTACATAGTAGCTGTCACCAATGGGTTGACCCGAAACGAATATAAATTCATCGGTGTCGTTGAGCTGATCAGCGCTTGTGACCAGATTGTAGCTCGCGGCACGTAGTATGCCGCAGGCACAAGCGAGCATTGTGATGAACAATAGGAGTTGTTTTCTCATAAGGTTAAAATTTGTGGTTTGTTATTATGATTTTGTTTTTGTTCTCTTTTCTGTGCGTTGATATAGCAAAACTATAAGAAAATTCAAAAATAAACAAAAAAAATCAACTGTTTTCTATCGTATAGTGGTGTTTTGTTAAAAAAATGACGTGATTTTAATGTTATACAACACATTTCACGTTCGTTTACATTGTTGATAGGGATATTTTGCAGTTTGGGGAGGACTGTATTGCCCTCCCCAAAGTATGATTTCTTGATTATCTGTGTGTTGCTTGCGTGTGTTTATCTCGCATTGTTCAGTGTCGGTCAATTGGCGCGCACAAGTCCGCTTTGGTTGCCGCTGACGCGTATATACATAGCACCGCTTGCGGGATTGGTCACAGGTCTGCCTTGCAGGTCATAATATTTTACCGGGGCAGTGTCGTTGCCTGTAATAGCGGTGATGCCGCCAACTATGGTTTTGTTGATTTCGAGGCTCACAGCTTCGGGATGTCCTGTAAGCTCGGCATACGTGGCGATGAAGCGCTCGTCGGGTTGGTTGATGGCTACAGGTGCACCGTCGGCTGTCACTGTTGTCAGCTCATATCCTTCATCAGCTACAATATAGTAAGTAGTGCCTTCTGCAAGGGTATATGTGGCATCGTTTCCGGGAGTGAGTGCCATCACGCCTACGATTTCAGATCCGTCAGATAGTTGGGCGAGTGTGGCCGAGCCTTCACCGGTGACTGTGAATGATGTGTCCTCCACGGGTTCAGGCTGAGGCAGTGTCGTGCGTGTGGTGATGACGAATGTTGCGGGCTCTTTGCCGAGCACAAGCACATAGTTGCCGAGTGCATTGAAAAACTCGATAGGCTGCTCGATGCCGGCGCGAGTCACAAAGGCCAGTTCGTGGCCTTCGGCGGCTACGATATAGTAGGCGTCACCTTGAAGGTCGAGGGTCGTGGTGGTACCTCCGGGCAGAGGTGTGTCTGAGAATGTCACGTCGCGGAGAAGTGCCGAGCTGCCTTCGGTCACTGTAAACGTGTATTCATAGCTCTCGGCTGCTGCTTGGTTCATACCGCATGCGCAGGCAATCATTGTAAGAAACAGAAGTAGTTGTTTTTTCATGTCTGTTTAAATTATGTGGTTGTTGTTTTTACAAATGTATGCCTAAATTTGTGAAAAAACAAAAAAATGATAGTGTTTTATCACAAAAATAATCATAAGTGAGTGTTCATTTTAAAATTTGGTTTAGATTCGAGATTTATTTCGAGACTATTTTCCTCGAAGAGGAGGGAGCGTAGCGAGCTACGTGACTGACGATGAGAGGGAAAGAGACCGAAAGAAATCCGAAGATGAACCAAAATGATGGCAATTACTAATGAAAATCTTTTTTTTAATTGAACACTCACTTAGTGTATGAATTTGACCTATCGTTCGCGTATGAGAGTGATCTCCAGCGGTGGGGTTGCCCCTTTGCGTGTGCCATCCTCGATAAATGCCGTGATGGTGTAGTGTCCATCGGGCATGGATTTATCGGGTGTCCATTTCCACGGCCACGATATGTTGGTGTGTGTCGCCACTGTGTTGTATGACGCATCCCGAATTATCACGCGTTTCACTTCGGCTGATGCCGGTTTGTCGAGATCTATGGTGGCGCTCCCTGTCACGATCGGGTCAGTGATCGTCAGCGATGTCGGCAGGGATGAGCCTGCCACTGCAAACTCAATCGTGCGTTCAGTCGTGTTTCCTCGGTTGTCGGCTACGGTGAGTGACAGCGAATGGTGGCCGTCGGCAATTCCTGAGAACGGATAGACTATTTCCGCCGAACCGTCGGCTTGCCATCTGATGGTGTTTGACACCATGGTGGTGGCGCTTGTGCCGTCGAGTGACACCCGTGGACGTCGGCTCACCGATGAGTTGCCCACATCTACGCCCGATGGATCTGCGCCGACGATGGCATGGAGTGTGAAATCTGATGCCACGGCGTCACCTTCGGTAAATGAGGGTGTGTCGAGATACATTTCTATTATTTCCGGCCCTGTAGTGTCACTGCCTGCCGACCCTTGTGTGTCAGCAGGGTCGGAGAGTGATAGCCCTGTGTAGTCGCCCATGGCCATACGCGACTCGCCGTCAGTGGCCCAGATGAGCAACCTGTTGGTCGATCCGGCCACATTGCCGATTGGCGGCACTATGGTTGCTGTCCATACTCCATTTTTCACTTCAGTGCCTGTGCGTGTCAGAAGCCGGCTGTCGACCTCCACGTCAACGGATGCATCGTCGCCCGATTGTGGAGTGGTGATGGTCTGCTGTCCATCGTAGAGGGTTATTATTGCCTTGCCGTTGAAGTCGGTGGCGATGTTGCCGTCGCTGTTGGTGATCACGCCGCTTACCACTACGGGCAGTTGGGCTGTCACCCGCATCACTGCCGCTGCTTTGTTGCCGTTGACGGTGTTGACTGTGGCGCTGTGGGTGGGGCGGGCTATCGGTAGCGCAGGGTCTCCGCCGAGGTTGTAGCACAGGGTGTTTATGCCATATGACTGGTCGGGGGTGGTCATCACCTTGTTGAATCCTTTGCGCCAGGCGTCGCCGAGGCAGTCGCCGGCCGCTACTCCGAAGTAGCTGTCGGTGAATGCATCGTAGATTGCTTTGTTGCGGTTGAGGTATACGGTGCGTCCTGCCGATATCAGTGCCACTGCTCCACGCGGATCATTGAGGATGCGCGTGCCCATATTGATCGATGAGCGGTCGATGTATAGCGACTCGCATGTGGCCAGAAAACATATCGGATGGTTGCCAAACACCATGTCGGCTATCGATGAATAGGTGAATCCTGTGGCAAGACTCGTGTTTGCCGCGTGGCCGCAATATCCCATAAAACCTATTCCTTCGGCCAATCCTTCATCGAGTCGGCTTTTCCAGAATCCGATATTTTTAGTGTTGTCGGTCGTGGTGCGGAAAAGTGCGTGATACACTTTGTCGGCCGCAATGTGTGGTTGGTGGCTGTGCATGATGTCGACACCGCTCTCGGCCATAGCTAAATGAGCATTGCCGTCACCGCCGTCGGCGAGCGACAGCATGCGCGAATTATAGTCTTCGGTCAGGTAGGTGTTGAGGTAGTCTTCGATCTTGTCGATCATCTGGTTGGCTTGTGAGATGCCTGCCACTGGTATTCGTCCTACACCGATATTGACCCGTTGGCCTGAGATATTGCGTATCGTGAATCCGTCGTCGAGCATGCCGAAGTAGTTGTCACTGCTGAAATTCGACACACGGTAGTTGCTCCAGTCGGTGTAGCCGAGCTCGCGATCTTCCTCCACCTGATACGTGAATAGATATGAGCCGTCGTTTTCAAGTGTGATGAATCGGTGATCACTTGTGCCATGACCTAAGAGCAACAGATATTTCAGCCGTCCGGGATTGCGGTCGTGAAGCATCTTCACGTAGCGTCTGTAGGCAATTGCCGATGGTGCGCCCGACGAGAATTCGTCGAATATGCGTTCGTGATCCGTAATTTTGACGGTCAATCCTTGATGGAGCGTGTGTAGCTCGGCCAGACGGTTTGCCGCCGGAAGCAGACTGCTGTTGGTGATGATGAGCATATCTGCGTCGGCATCCTCTCCATGCAGGTTTGACCCGCCTGTGACTGTTCCTGCAAATTCAGGCACGGGAAAGGAGTCGGAGCTGGGGTTGAATGCCACAAGTGTGGCCGCGCCTGCTGTGGCCGGACTGACGGTGACGGTTGCATTGTCGGAGTCAAATCCTGTGGCAAGCGGGCGTATGGCCGTGGGCGATGTCACGTCCCACACGCGTGTGTCGGCTGTGGCTTCGGTAATGCGTATATTGTCGCTTAGGCTTGCATTGCATAGGTTGAGGGTGAGCTGCGCATGCGATGCCAGACGGTTGCGTCGGTGATAGATCATGCACACGTAGTCGATGCTGACCCATCCGTCTCCGTCAAGACCGGTGAATGTGACAGGAAACGCCGTATGACCATTGTTGAGCTTTACACGCAGATTACTTGGTGACGGCAATGAGTTGTAGATGAGGTATGTGCGGTCTGATGTCACAGGGCGCACGGCCGTGAGATTGCGCGATTGCACGCTCATTGCTCCGGTGTCTATCGAAGGAATGACAGTGGCTGATGTGGTGAGGTTGCTCACCGGCAGATATGTGATGGCTGCCTGGCCGGTGAAGTCTTCGGCATCAAATACAAAACTACGTTTGTCTGATGATGAGGTCAATGGGTTGGCAAACCAGAACACGCCTGCTTCATACGGGCGGAATTCTTCCGGTTCACGGTAATCGAACGATAGATGTTCGTCGACTGATTCTCCTCCTGATATCAGTGGATTCTCCGCAGGCTGCTTTTGTGACGGATCGGCGTCTGATAGAAAATAGCAGCTGAAAGTGGAGTAGTGGTTGCGGCGGCGTATGATGTCTGAATCACTGTCAGGTCGTGGACGCAGGCGTATATCCCCCTCCCCGTAAAACAGCAGTGCCTCATTGGCATGTTCGCTATATTGCAGTGGCAGATCGTCGGGTGCGGTGGTGGAGAAGTTGTTGTCGTACAGCTCCGGCCCACCGAATCCATAGACGTTGACTTTCGACGGATCGTCGAATCCCCACTCTCGCAGCTGTCCGTAGGATATGTGGTGGATTCCCGTCTCTGTGACCTTCACTTTCACCCAATGCCCCGGCGATGCAAGGCGTGAGTCTGTGGCGTAGTACGACGGATTGAGCGCTGTCGCATTTGGCGCCGCGAGCGAGATCGCTGTGGCTGTGAGGACGATGTGAAGAAATATGTGTTTTTCAGCCTTGTGCATGTTTCGTGTCATTTGGTTCGCACTGTGAACGTCGGTCCGGCATTGAGTGCCAGGCTAATCGAGACATCAGGCTTTACAGGTATGGCTGCGGGCATTACGAATGGTATCAATGCATCGCCCATCTGTATTGTCATGAATCGGCTTATGGTGGATATCACATTGTCGATGCCGGAGTCGCTCAGTGTGAATGTCAGATCACCGCATGGGGTGGAAAGAGTGCATGTGTCGTCAGTATTGTCGGGCAGCGGTTGCCACGGCCCGATTGCGACTGTGTTGTCGATGTCCGATATCATACCGTCCATACCCGGCTGACGCTCGATGTCGGCAGGAACGAACATCAGCACCGGGGCGATGGCATCGTAGTAGCGCGATGCAAATTTTTCGTCGATGCTCTTGCCCAGGCGGCACAGCCTCACCGCTACGGCAGGCCGGGCTTCCCAACAGTTTGAAATGCCCGGCACGAAAAACGGTTTGCCGCCATGAAATACAGCCAAGCCGGGATAGTGGCTGATCCGCGGTGGCCATTCGACCGTGGATGATCTCTGGCGCTGTATAGCTGTCACTTTCATTTTGATGCGTTTTGTGCTTCGAGACGGTTGTACATCACGGCAAGATGTGCGTAGATTGATGTGTTCTGCACCACGATTCCTGCCTCGGTGCGTATGCGGTAGGGGGTGAAATTCCACAGAGCCTTGATGCCCGAAGCCACAAGATGGTCGGCTGTGGCCTGTGCAATTTCGGCTGGCACGGCTACTATCCCGATCTCCGCCCTGTAGAGCGAGCGAAGCTCGGCGAGACGATCGATGTGATATATCGGCACAGTGTTTATCGTAGTTCCGGTGACGGCTGGATTTACATCAAATCCGGCCACTATGTTGAGTCCGTAGCGCTGTAGTCCGCGGTCGGCTATTAAAGCGCTGCCGAGGCTGCCCACGCCGGCAATCACGGCATTGTGACCGCGTTTGAATCCCAGGAATTTCTCAAGTTCATGCTCAAGAAGCGCCACATCATAGCCTATTCGTGTCTTCCCTTTTATCGATAGAAACGACAGGTCTTTGGCTATTTGCGAAGCATCTACGTTGAGCTTGCGGGATATAGCTGTCGATGACACATGTTCCACACCTTGCGCCGACAGAAGGCTCACATAGGCCAGATACCACGGAAGTCGTCTGAGTGTAGGCTCGGGCAGAGTGCGCGAACCCTCGGAGGTAGCTGTTGATTGTGTTTTTTCCAATGCTTTAGGTGTTAGCATCTGCAAAGTTACGAAATAATCGGCTTTTATGATGCAAATTGACACGTTTTTGTGGCATGCAGCTATGTGACCGACAGGTCATTCGGCAGCCACAGCCAGGCGTTTCGACTCGGAAGCCTCCTGTTCTCCGTCGGTCGACACCGTGGCTCGGTACACATAGATGCCGCGGTTGACACGACGTCCGCTCCGGTCGGTGAGATTCCATGTCAGCGGTGTCGACACAAACATGTCGCTGCGGCCTGTGGCCTTGTCGCTCCACACCGGACGGCCAAGCATGTCGAACACCTCCACCGTCACCGTCACCGTGGCGTCAGGGCGGTTGTGGCGCACATAGAAGTTGGCTTCGGTATAGGCAGGGTTTGCGTCGGTGTACACGTCAAGAATCCGTGGTGTCAGACCCGGTTGCACATAAAAGTCGATTGTCGATTGCGCCATGTTGTTCGATGTGTCCCACACGCGGAATGTCAAAGTGTGGTTACCTGGGGTCAGCTCGCTGATCGGATAGGCCACCGTGCCCGATGCCGACCCGTCTGAGGCGGGAGTGTAGAAGTCGCTCACGTCGGTATATCCCTCGGTGTCATCGATTCTCATCAGCAGGGTGTGCCCGATGCCGGCAGTTGACAGGTTTATGCCTATGTCGTCGCGTACATTGGCAAACATCATCGGATTCTCATTGACCACATCGCCGTTGGCAAACGATTCGTGGTTGAGATAAAGCGCATCGATCACCGGGCCGTTTTTGTCATCTTCCACAGAATCGTCGTAGCCATAGACATAGAAGTCGCGGTTGCAGCCCATTGCTTCCGACTGTCCGTCGTCTGTGATGGCATACATGTTGACAGCGGCGTTGCGGTAGTTCCACGCTATCTCCGATGGCATGGCCACAGTGGCCGTGAAGCGGCCACCCTCGACTTTCGTACGTCCGGCATAGAGTTTTGTCCCCTGTCGTTCGAATACACTTTCCTTGCCGGGATCCGACTTGTCACCGCGGCCGAGTGTGGTGACACTTTCCTCGGCATCGAAGATTGTCAGATGAAGAGTGCCGTTGAAGTCGGTGAGCTGATCTCCTTTCCAGTCAGTGATATAGCCGCTGAACACAGCGCGCTGATGAGCTTTCACCGTCGGTGTGTTTTCCTCATCCACCGTCTCGCCGTCAATGCTCTCAAGCACTATTTTGTGCTCTGGCATGGGCACTCGCATGGCCGGATCGCCGTTGAGCACGAAACGCAGTTTGTTGGAATCGTTATATCCCATGTTTTTGGCCTGGCGCACGATCTCGCCGACCGTCAGGAATCGTCCCTGTGGGTCGCGCTTGAGTATCGACAAGCCGATGTAGCGCGAGAACACGCCGTTGGGCGATATATAGACCGGACGCACCGGACACAGCGAGGCTATCACACCGCCGTTAGGATTCATCACGAGCATCTCCGACCCCGAGTCCTGTGATCCGTCCCACCGTTGGAATGAACATGTGGCGGCATATAATATGGGTGGGCGTCGGAAATAGACATTACTGATTATATCGTTGCGGGTGAGCATCCCTTCTGTAGTCCATGTGTCGATGCTTGCGTGGCCGATATAGATCCACCACATTGCACCTTCGTTAAGCCATTTATACATCTGTGTACGCGCTCCCTCGGTCACGCCGTTCACCTTTTCATAGGCATCGACATACACTTTGTTGAACATCACGTTGCCTCCGTCCGCACCAACCTCCATGTGAGCCAGCAGCGACTCGGCTTGGTCGAGATGCACACCATTGTCCTGATCATCGGCGAGGATGACCATCTTGTTCTTCCAGTCGCCATCAGGTAGTCTGGTGTGATAAGCCAGCAGTTTGTCGACATATATCTTGGCTTCCTCGGCTGTGCGTGCCGCTATGCGTCCGGTGGCTATGCACAGGCTGTCTGACGACGTTTTCACGCCCGAACCGTCCTCAAGCATGGCGAGTACATCGTCGGTTGAGTATGAGTAACTTTCATGGCTGCCTGAATCGCTTTGCCAGATAGGCATATTGTCATATCCACCCGAGGTCATGAAGTCGGTCAGATGGCGGTGATCGTAGAACGGGCGCCCCATCATCAGCACATATCCAAGGCGATGGCCGTCAGCCGATCGGCCTCGGTCGTAGAACATCTTTAGCATTTTGCGCACGGCGTTGATGTCAGCCACACCCGACCCGAATTCGTTCCACACGTGGTCTTTGACAACCACGAGCACACGCATCGAATCGGAAGAATTGCGGTGAAGTCCGGCTATGCGGTCGGCTTGCGCGCGCATAGCCGACGAGGTGACGATCACCATGTCGGGCACGTTCTCACCATGGATATCCTGATTGCTCACGCGTCCCACATATGCGGGAGTCGGCATCGGGGTGTTCTCGTTGAATGCCGCATAGTCGCGCCATCCGTTATAGGGACTTGTCCAGGTGCCGGAATTGTGGTTGATGCGTTTCACCGACAGAGGATCTGTCACATCCCACACGGTGGTGGCCGATGTGGCATTCCCGAGTTTGACTGACGGACTGTCTGTCGAAAAACTGAGCGGAGCGCCTGTCGGAAGGGTGAGCGAGCGTGTGTAGCTGACGCCTATGTTGTCGAGATTGGCTTTTCTGGTCAGACCTGTCGAATTGAAATCGAGTGTGAGCGATAGCCTCGTTCCGCTGATATCCTGAGCGGTCGAGTTGATCAGGCATGTGTCGCCATATGTCGACGAAGTGGTGATCGGCAGACGGTTCGCCCCTCCCAGTCGTGTGTTGTTGGCCGATATGCTTAGTGTCGGCGTACCGGATGTGATATATGTGAAGAATCTGGTCTGTATTCCCACAGTAGTGCCACTGACACGCCCCGGCATGTCGAGCGTGAATGTCTGGCGGGTGTTGTAGCGGAAATCCTCACCGACCAGCAGGTGTCCCGATTCACCGGGCGACTCTCGGTCTGTTTCGTGATACACATAGTCCGTAAACGTTGTGGCGGCGTCTGATCCGCCGGGAGTGCCCTCTGTCGGAATGTTTCTCTCCGGAACGTCATTGTCGCTAAGAAAATAATAGCCGGCATTGTCCCATGGATTCAGCTTGTGGTGCATCAGCCCGTTTTTGTCGGGCGGCACAATCGTGCATGGCCCTATGGCATAAAACACAAGGTCGCCGCGCTGCGTGGTCATTGACTGCACCTGTGGCAGATCATCGACATATGTCGTCGCATCCAGCAGATCGGGTATGCGACGGCCGCCGTAGCCGTAGACCTTTACACGCGACGGATCTGAAAATCCCCACTGGCGCAGCGTGGATGCCGGAATGCAGTGGGCGCCTGTTGATGTCACGGCAATTTTCACCCACGTGCCTGTCGACAACACAGAATGAGGTGTGTAGGTGTTTGCCGGAAGTGCGTTGGCTGTGGTCAGAAAGCCCGACAACAGCGCTATGACTATTGTTATAATGCTTACGAGTGTAGACTTTTTCACGTTTATCTAACGTCGTCGGCCGACATATTATTGCATGGCGGCAAGAGAGTCAAGCCAATTTTTCCAGTCGCTGCGGTTGCCGTTGAACGTGTTCACGTCGACATGCCCGTCAATTCCTGCGACGTTACCACGGTGAGTGTGTTGCCACAGCTTCCATTGCAGATTGTTTTCGGGTGTGGAGAATGTGCACACCCACAGAGGAAACTCTCTTGGCTGACCCTTGAAATAGCGTTCGAGGCCATTCTTGTTTGTATATATGATAAGCGGATAGCCGTGGAGTCTTATGTAGTCTGTCATTTCGCGCAGGCGGGCAAGCACGGCATCGACCGATTCATTGTCGGGATTAGTCCATTCCTCGACATCGATAGCTATCGGCAGGTCAATCTGGCGACCTTTTATTGAATGCAGCAGATTGAGTGCCTGCATGTGCCCCGGTGTATCGAATCTGAAGAAATGGTAGACGCCTATTTTCAGCCCGGCTTTGCTTGCCCTTCTGTAATTGTCGGCAAATGCTCTGTCTTTGAATGTAGCTCCCTCCGTGGCCTTTATCATCACGAAGTCGATGCTGTCTGCCACCACTGCGTCGAAGTTCACTACGCCGTTGTGTGCCGATATGTCGATACCGGTGACGGGATATACACTTTTATCTGGACCTGAGGATATGAGGTCATGCCCGCGGTTGTCAGTGACTAACCATGCGGTCACAGCTGACAGCGCAATCGCGGCAGCTATGGTAGCCCACACGGCGGGTCGCAAGCGAATTGACCGAAATCCCATCCCGACTTATTCACACGAGCATTGACACGACGCGCTTTAGTCCGTCGACGAAAGCGTCGGCCTCGGCCTTGGTGTTGTAGGCTGCGAAGCTTGCCCTCACTGTGCCCTCGACACCAAGCGCGTGCATAAGTGGCTGCGCGCAATGATGACCGGTGCGCACGGCTATACCGAGCTTGTCGAGAAGCATACCCACATCGTAGTGGTGTGCACCTTTGATATTGAACGATATAATGGCACATTTTCCGGGTGTCGTGCCGTAGATCTCAATCTCGGGTATCTCGTCTACGAGTCTTGCAGTGGTGTATTGCAGCAGTTCGTGTTCATGTTCTGCTATTGCATCAATGCCCGTTCGGTCTAAATAATCGATGGCACTGTGAAGAGCTGCCAATCCGACAAAGTCGGGAGTACCGGCCTCGAATTTATACGGAAGTTCTGCAAATGTGGTGCGCTCGAAACTTACCGATGCTATCATCTCCCCGCCACCTTGATATGGTGGCATTGATTCGAGCAGTTCCTTGCGTCCGTAAAGCACACCTATACCCGACGGCCCATACATTTTGTGAGCCGAAAAGGCATAGAAATCAGCGTCGATGGATCTCACATCGACTTTCATATGGGGAACCGCCTGTGCGCCGTCAACCACCACCGGCACTCCATGCCTGTGAGATTCGGCTATGATTTCGGCTATTGGATTGACAGTTCCGAGCACGTTAGATGCGTGCGCTACGCTCACAATGCGTGTCCTGTCGGTGAAAAGCGATTTAAACACATCCATGTCGAGCGAACCGTCGGCTTTTATCGGCACCACCTTTATCTCAAAATCTGTGCGGTCGCGCAGTAGCTGCCATGGAACAATATTGGCATGATGCTCCATCTCGGTCAATATCAGTTCGTCGCCTTTCTCAAGACGTTGACCTCCGAAGCTCGATGCCACGAGATTGAGACTCTCTGTTGTCCCTCGTGTGAAGATTATCTCTTCCGGTGAAGAGGCATTGATGAAATCTCTGACGCGCTTACGCGACGCCTCCATCAGTTCTGTAGCCTCTTGCGACAGTGTGTGTACGCCACGATGCACATTGGCTTTTGTCGTGGTGTAGCTGTTGACTATCGAGTCTACCACACACTGCGGCGTCTGCGAGGTGGCAGTGTTGTCGAGATAAACCAAAGGATGCCGGTATATCTTCCGCTCAAGTATCGGAAAATCACGGCGTATGAGATCTACATCGTAATTCTTCATGCTTCCGCTCAGTCGTTTGATGTTGACGCGGGGCAGTCACCACATTGCTCATTGGCGGCATCGCCCTGACGATAGTTGTTGAATCGTCTCTCCGTAAGATGCCTCAGACGGTCACGGAGTCCGTCGACCGACACTCTGTCGATGACATCCGACATGAACGCCTGCATCAGCAGTGTGCGTGCTTCTTCCAACGGAATACCGCGTGCCTGCATATAGAAGAGTGCCTTGCTGTCAAGCTGTCCGGTCGTGGCGCCATGGCTGCATTTCACCTCATCGTTGTATATTTCAAGAACCGGCTTGGAGTGCATCCTTGCCTCCTGCGATGCCAGAATGTTCTTGTTGCTTTGGTACGCTTCGGTAAAAGGCGCATCACCTGTTACGAGAATTCTTCCGTCAAATGCACCAGAGGCATTGTCATCGAGCACATACTTGAACAGCTGGTCACTCTTGCAATGAGCCGACAGGTGGCGTATGTCCGTATGGTTGTCGATATGCATGCCGGCGCTACCTATAGCCATGCCCGAAAGACGTGTGTCGCAATGATCGCCCGTTAGGTCTATATGATAGTCATTGCGCGTCACACCGCATGTCAGGGTGACAGTCGTGTGATTGAGCGACGAACCTTCAGACTGACGTACATATAGCATGTTGTGGCGTGATGTCCTTGCCGAAGACTCTTCGATGTCACATATGTCAACACGCGAATTGCGCCCGGCTACGATCTCGGTCACCTGGCTTGTGAGATAGCTCTGGCTGTTGTCGTTGGTATGATCACACACCAGCAGTTGCAGCTCGGCATCCTCTTCCACCACAACGAGCACACGGCGTGGAGCCATCAGTGGAACAGTCGAACTCAGTATGTTTACCAACTGTAGCGGTTTCCCGGGATGCGTGCCGCGGTCGACATGGATCAGCACTCCATCCTGTGTCAGCAATGTGTTGAGTGCCACGGCGGCATTCTCTGTCGGTGCGATAGAGCCATAGTATTTCTCTATTACCTCTGGCTTCTCTGCAGCGGCCTTCGACAGGCTCATGAATGTCACACCCTCTGGCAAACGTTGCTCAAGCGATCCGACCGGATGGAACACATCATTCACCGTCACACCCAGTAGTGTGGACATGTGGGGCACGGCACATCTGAATGTCGCAGCCAGATCAACCGGCATGTTTATGCGCGATGGATTCAGCCCGAAATCCGGAGCGTACATATCCTCAAGCGAGGTGCGTTCATATCCCTCCGTCCGTTTGGTCGGAAGCGACGCGCCTTTCAGCGACTCAAGCGCGTGTTTGCGCATCGTGTTTAGTTTGCCTGCTGAATGAGCGTCAAACGCGCAGGCATTTTCGCTGTAAAGTGCTGTATATTGGTCAATCGAACTCATTCGCCGTCAATTTCACGTTTGATCCAGTCATAACCCTTTTCCTCGAGCTCAAGCGCCAGCTCAGGCCCTCCGGTGCGCACGATGCGACCTTTGTATAGCACATGCACGAAATCAGGTTTGATATAGTCGAGCAGCCTCTGGTAGTGGGTGATCACTATTGTGGCATTGCGGTCGGTCTTGAGCTTGTTCACACCGCCTGCCACCACTCTCAGTGCATCGATGTCAAGACCCGAGTCAGTTTCGTCGAGAATCGACAGTCGAGGCTCGAGCACGGCCATCTGGAAGATCTCGTTACGCTTCTTTTCACCTCCTGAAAAGCCTTCGTTGACCGAGCGCGACGCAAGCTTGTTGTCAAGCTCGACCACCGCGCGCTTCTCACGCATGAGTTTCAGAAATTCACTTGCCGACAGTGGCTCCTCATTGAAGTATTTGCGTTTGGCATTGACCGCTGCACGCATGAAATTGACCATAGAGACCCCCGGAATCTCAACGGGATACTGAAACGAAAGGAAAAGTCCCTCATGGCTCCTGTCCTCGGGGCTGAGTGCAAGCAGGTCAAGACCGTGGAACTCTGCCGATCCACCTGTCACAGTATAAGCCGGGTTACCGGCAAGGACGCCGCTGAGCGTCGATTTGCCCGAGCCGTTAGGCCCCATGATGGCATGTACCTCTCCCGGATGTATCTCGAGATTGATGCCCTTGAGTATCTCTTTGCCGTCGATGCCGGCACGCAGTTCGTTGACTTTTAAAAGTATATCGCTCATGATTGCGGGAATATTCAGGATATATAAACAATCGGGAAGCATTATCTCCCCTCAGAGTCTTGCAAATTTAGCAATTTTTTCAGTAAGATATATGCCAATTAGCGATATTCCGTGGAATTGGTTTTGGGTAGTTTTGGTGGGGATATGACATACAGCGGGCGCACTATCATATGCCGATTGTGCGCCCGCTGTATGTTACGGTGATTGGGGGATATGTTTAGTATGTCACTCCTCTTTCTCTTTGGTGCGGATCTTGGTTTTCGATTTCGACTTCGTAGCCGATGAGTCGATGTCTTTTTCTTCCTTAAGGTCTATCTCATTGCCTTCGGCGTCTACCACACGATATTGCAGGTAAGCCAGCGATTGATCCGACATTATACGGAATTTCCTTGGTGCGTCCATGCGCCATTTTCTGTAGAGCGAAAGCAGACCTTTTTTGATGTATGCATCAACGAAGGGGTGGACATACATTATGAATCCGGCCTTCTCGAGATCGCCTGTCAGGTAATCGATCTTCTCTTTTAGCGTGTCAGTGAACAAGAGCGACGGCTGCACAGTGCCTTTGCCGTAGCACGATGGACAGTCCTCGGCGGTGATGATGTCCATGGCCGGACGCACTCGCTGTCGGGTTATCTGCATCAGCCCGAATTTGCTGAGCGGCAATATATTGTGCCTGGCACGGTCATTGGCCATCAGTTCGCGCATATGGTCATAGAGCTTCTGACGGTGCTCCTGCTTGTTCATGTCGATGAAGTCGATCACTATGATTCCGCCCATATCGCGCAGGCGCAGCTGCCGTGCGATCTCGTCGGCCGCACGCATGTTCACCTCCAGAGCATTTGTCTCCTGGTCATTTGACGCTTTCGACCGGTTGCCGCTGTTGACATCTATCACGTGAAGAGCCTCTGTATGTTCGATTATCAGATAAGCGCCGCTTCTGAATGAGACAGTTTTGCCAAACGACGATTTGATCTGCCTTGTGATGTTGAAATGATCGAATATCGGCTCAGCCTTGTCATAAAGCTTCACGATATCCGCGCGGTCGGGAGCAATCAGCTCGACATATTTCTTTATCTGACCGAACACATCGGCATCATTGACATGGATCGCCTCGAACGATGGACTGAACACATCGCGTAGCATACCCACAATGCGGCTCTCTTCCTCAAACACAAGCGCCGGGGCTGTGGCCTTCTGGGCTTTGGCAATGGTCTCCTCCCAGCATCGCAGAAGTGTCTTTAGCTCATTGTTAAGCTCTGCTACTCGTTTACCTTCGGCCGATGTGCGTATGATAACACCGAAATTCTTTGGCTTTATAGCTTCGATAAGCTGTCGCAGCCTCACCTTTTCTTCGGTAGTCTTGATCTTCTGCGATATCGAGATTTTGTCGCCGAATGGTATCAGCACCATGTATCGGCCTGTGAATGTGATCTCGGTGGTCAGACGTGGCCCTTTCGACGATATCGGCTCTTTGACGATCTGCACCAGCAGTTCCTGCCCTTGTTGTAGCACTTCGGTGACCGATCCCTGCTTGTTTATGTCTGGCAAACGCTTCATGCGCTGCAGCTGGGGAGTCTTCTTTTTGTCACTGAGTGCTGTTTTCACAAATTCGTAGTACGAGGAAAACTGTGATCCCAGATCCAGATAGTGGAGAAACGCGTCCTTCTCATATCCCACATTCACAAAAGCGGCGTTGAGTCCGGGCATCAGTTTCTTAACCTTTGCCAGATATATGTCGCCTACGGCATACGCGATGTTACGAGCCTCTTTCTGTAGAGATACCAGACGTGTGTCTTCTGTCAACGCTATTGACACATCGGCTGGTTTCACATCGACAATAAGTTCGCTTTGCATGTGGTTGGAATAAATGTGTGCGTTTGGAGTGTGTTTGAATTTACCTCGTGATTGGCTTAAAGATTAATGCTAAGACATCGTCATATAATCTTCGATACCTCGATATTATAGTGTGTTAAATTCAGGCACACTCAAAGTGAGAATTTCTTGATCGGTAATCTTTGGCGAAAGCAGCATCTGCTGTGAATTTGTTTAAATTTATTTATCCCGGGGTTTGAGATGGATCGTCATCTGTATTTTTAATGTTGATGAGGGAGTTCGGGTATTCCACAATGACTTCATCGCATTCAAAATACATTGACAAGGCTCTCAAAGGCTATAAAAAACGGATTTAAACATTTTCTAAATAGAGCGAAGAACAAACCCCTTGCTTCTCTCCGGATCGACGGAGTGCGGTGGTTTGTTCTTCGGTTGATGCGTTTTCAGCGCTGGTCAGGCACACCAAGCGCGCTCGCGCGGACTCGTATCATGCGCTGACGAAGACTTTCGCCGCTTGTATTACTTCTTCTTGTGGCGGTTCTTTCTCAGACGTTTTTTGCGCTTGTGGGTAGCCATTTTGTGGCCTTTTCTTTTCTTTCCGCTTGGCATTGTTATGCTGGTTTATTGTTAATAAATTATGTTGTCTAAGACTGTTTTGACAGATGGTGTGAGGTAGTGGATCACTTCTTCACCTCTTCCATGAACACCTTTGCGGGCTTGAATGCGGGGATCTTGTGCTCAGGAATGATGATTGTAGTGTTCTTTGAGATGTTACGGGCGGTCTTCTCTGAGCGTGTCTTCACGATGAAGCTGCCGAAGCCACGGAGATATACGTTCTCACCATGCGAGAGAGAATCCTTCACAACCTCCATGAACTTTTCAATCGTGTCGAGTACGTTGGCCTTGTCGATGCCGGTCGACTTGGAAATCTCGTTTACAATGTCGGCTTTAGTCATTTTGTAATGCTTTTATATTATTTGATAATGTATTGGCGGTAATTCCGCAGCAATCCGCTTGGCGGCTCGCTTTTACGAGTGCAAATATCGCAACTTTTTTTCAATTAACGATAATTTGGACAGCATTTTTTTGCAATAAATCTCACTTAGGCAACATTTTGAGTTGCCGACTGGTCTCTTTCTGCCACACGAAGGCGATTTACAACCCTCACCGTCACCGGCAGGATGACGATTTCATAGCAGGTTTTAAGCAGTGTCTGTGTGACTATTAACGTGAAAATACCGCTCCATGGCAGCACGCCTACAAATGCTATCGGAAAGAATATCAGCGAGTCTACACCTTCGCCCCACAGTGTCGACACGATGGCTCTGGTTTTGAATTGTCCGGTTCGTGAACCTGCCGACCGTTTCATGGCATGCATCACCCATGCGTTGACCATTGAGCCGCATAAAAAAGCTGTGAAGCTCGCACACAATATGCGTGGCGTGGCACCGAATATCATCTGCATCGCTTCCTGTCCATGCCAGTCGGCATTGCCAGGCAGCCATATTCCGATCTGTAACAGCAGCGTTACCAGCAGGTTCATCAGAAACCCGAGCCATATCACAAGTTTAGCCCGCGAAAATCCGTAGATTTCCACAATGCAGTCACTTATTATGTATGAAAGGGGAAATACCACTACTCCTGCCGTGATCGTCAGTGGCCCGATGTCAACCGTTTTTATCTCCATGAGATTGCTCACGATCAGGCATACGCAGAATAGCAGTGTCAGCAATAAAAATGTCAGCGATACATGATTTTTCATGCTATGTGGCTGTTCGATACGAATTTATGTGAATTTACGATTTCTTGTCTACCAGCGAGTTGAATAGCTCTATCAGTTTTTCATAGTGGCTTTGAGGCGAATATATGGTGTCGATGCGTTGCGATGCGTTTTCTCCCGTCGTGGCGGCGAGTTCAGCTGACGATGCCATGCGTTTTACAGCCTCGGCCAGACTGTCGGCATCGCCCGGCGTGAATGTCAGTCCGGTCACACCATCTTCCACTGTCTCAAGCAGTGATCCGAGGCGTGATGCGATCACCGGTTTGCCAAACGCGAAGCTCTCCAGAATGGTGTTGGGGAAATTGTCATACCATTCCGATGGTACAATCGCGGCGGTACATCCGCTGATCCACGGAACCATCTTGTCAAACGGCATGAATCCCATGAATTCAATCCGGTGCTCACGCCCGGCGAGATATTGACCCAGGCGCTTCTCAAGGTCGTCAGCGGATGTGCCGATAATCTTGAGCGGCAGGCCGCATTTGGCGAAGGCTTTCACAAGTGTCCACATGCCCTTCTGTTCGGCAATGCGTCCGATATACAGGAAATAAGGCTCTTCAGTGTGCGCATCGTTGTTGTTGTGACGCGTGCCATTGTAGAATGTAGGTATGTGGTGGAGCTTTTCCTGCGCTATGCCATATTGTCTGAGTTTTCCCAATGTGAAAGCCGAAGGCACTACGAATGCATCTATCTTGTCCTTCACATGCATGGCGTCATGCAGCTTCTTCGCACCAAGTTTCATTGCCGACATCACGGTCGATCCGTGGACACATTTGTTGGTGATGCACCTTATCGATTTGCCCGACAGGCACTCCTCGCACAAGTGTCCGTTGGTAAACAGCAGAGCGTTCGGACACATATATTGAAAATCGCTTATGCGGTGCACTACTGGTATGTTGCGGCGTCGGGCCTCGCCAAGGATGCTTGGCGATATCTTGTTGTGATACTGCATGATGTACACCACGTCCGGCTTGAAATAGTCAAGAAACTCCCCGAATTTGCGTCGTGCTTCTGCCGACCAGAACATTCGTGTGAGTGATTTTATCGCCTTTGCCGGACCAAGTGTTGTCTTGTCACCGTAATGTACCTCATCATCCACGCCATCAAGAAAAAATCTCTCATATTCTCCCGCGGGAAGATTGCGTGAGTTCTTGATGCTGAATGGCGCGGTCACGTGACCGTTTTTCTCCAATATCTCTTTAATATTGAAAAAATACCGTTCCGGGCCGTCTCCGGGGAAAAACCGGTAGTGCACGAGTGCGATTCTCATTTTCTTGTTTTTTTCGGACTGCGAAGTTAGTAAAATTCAGCATCATGGCAAAATATGTGGCGTGTGGGTTGGCTTTTGTCAGGAAAATCCGTACATTTGTATATAGCATATGAGCTTGATTTGATCGTGTTCATATACAACCATTTTTTAATCAGTCCTTAAATTATGGAATCGATCAGACAACTGTATAAGATCGGCACTGGCCCGTCAAGTTCCCACACCATGGCGCCGCGAAAGGCAGCTGAGGTGTTTGTCCGGGGTGCGGCAGGGGCTTCGCGCTGTCGCGTCACCCTCTACGGTGCTCTTGCAGCTACTGGTCGCGGACACCTTACCGATCGTGCGATCCTTGATGTGCTTGTGCCGGTGATGCCCACCGAAATCGTGTGGAAGCCTGAAACAGTGCTTGATTTCCATACCAACGGCATGCGCTTCGAGGCTTTCGGCGATGACGGAAGCGTAGTATCCGACCGCACTTTTTTCAGTATCGGGGGTGGAGATATCGTTGAGCAGGGAGAGGAAAGTGCCCCGTCACGCACAATCTATTCAATGAATAAAATCGCCGACATTCTCAGCTGGTGTGAGAAAACCGGACGAACATACTGGGAATACGTCGAGATGACCGAAGGCTCTGACATCTGGGACTATCTGGCAGATGTGTGGCGCGTTATGAAGGCTGCCGTCGAGCGAGGCCTTGAGGCCGAGGGTGTATTGCCCGGAGGGCTGGGGGTACGTCGCAAGGCTGTGAGCTATCACATGCATGCCACCGGCTATGCCACATCCCTTAAAAGCCGTGGACTGGTCTATTCCTACGCATTGGCCGTGAGCGAGGAGAATGCCTCAGGTGGAGAAATTGTCACAGCTCCGACATGTGGGTCATGCGGGGTCGTGCCTGCTGTTCTCTATCATCTCCACAAGTCAAAAGGTTTTTCTGAACAGCGCATCCTCAGAGCGCTTGCAACCGCCGGATTGTTCGGCAATGTGGTGAAGCACAACGCCTCAGTTTCAGGTGCCGAGGTCGGTTGCCAGGGAGAGGTAGGTGTGGCTTGTGCAATGGCGGCGGCAGCTGCATCACAGCTTTTCGGCGGCACACCGGCCCAGATCGAGTATTCGGCCGAAATGGGTCTCGAGCATCATCTCGGACTCACCTGTGACCCAGTCTGCGGCCTTGTCCAGATACCCTGCATCGAACGTAACGCATATGCGGCGGCTCGAGCGCTCGATGCCAATTTATACGCGGCATTTTCCGACGGAAAACATCGCGTCGACTTCGACCGTATTGTTGAGGTGATGAAGCAGACTGGTCACGACATCCCGTCGCTTTATAAGGAAACCGCTCTCGGTGGACTTGCCGCTACGCAGCGTTAGAGCGTGTTAAGTTCAGACACACTCGAAGAAGTCATTTAATGCTAATAGACAGTTCCTTAAATCCCCTTGTAGGTCTTGAACCACTCTATGGTTTTCTCCACTCCTTCACGCAATGGGGTTGAAGGAGTGAATCCTGTCGCCTCAGCAAGCTCGGTGCAGTCGGCCCAGGTCTGTGTCACATCTCCGGGCTGCATGGGCAGCATTTCCTTGATGGCTTCACGACCTGCCGAACGCTCTATCTCGCTGATGAAGTCCATGAGCTTCACAGGCGATGAATTTCCTATATTGTACACCCTGTAGGGTGCAGGCGAAGTCGCCGGATCAGGATTCTCGGCATCCCATTCACTATTGCCTTTTGGCACAATGTCGATAACTCGTACGATTGCTTCGATGATGTCGTCGATATAAGTGAAGTCGCGCATCATCTCACCGTTGTTGAACACCTTTATCGGTCGCCCCGACGTTATGGCGTCCGCGAAAAGATATGGCGACATGTCCGGTCGTCCCCACGGGCCGTATACAGTGAAAAATCTCAGCCCCGTCATCGGTATGCCATATAGATGGCTGTATGCATGAGCCATCAGCTCTCCGCTCTTTTTTGTAGCGGCATATAGGCTCACTGGATGCGCTATCGGGTCATGCTCACTGAACGGCACTTTGCTATTCAGGCCATAGACGCTGCTCGAGCTTGCGTAAACCAGATGCTTGATCCCGTATTGGCGGCAACCTTCGAGTATATTGAGAAATCCGTCGACATTGCTCTTCACATAAGCCCTCGGGTTTTCTATCGAATATCTCACCCCGGCTTGAGCTGCAAGATTCACCACCACATCGTAGCCGCCATCCTCGAACAGATTGTCGACTGCATCGGCGTCGGCAATATCCATCCTTACGAATTTAAATGCCTCGTTTGCCGATACACCATCTCTATACCCCAGCATGGACAGACGTGCCGTCTTCAAAGACGGATCATAGTAGTCATTGAGGTTGTCGACCCCTGTGACAGTGTGTCCATCCGAAATGAGACGCCTGCATAGATGGAAGCCGATGAATCCGGCTGCACCGGTAACGAGTGTTTTCATATCGTTTTAACTTATTGGTTTGGTGCTATGTTTGCCGCCTATCGAATTATACAATTCAGATGTTTGTCGGGCAATCCTATCCCAGTTATATGGCGACAGATCATATGATCGGGGTGTAGCCTTTAATTCAAGCTTCGTTGTTATTAGATCGCTGAGTGAATCAACATCGCCAACCTGATGGTGATCCGATGCCTCAAGACAGTCAAGACGACATGCCGGAATGTCGCTCACGGCAACGTCAAGACCATAGCTCAGGGCTTCGAGTAGCGCGATCGGGAGCCCTTCGTGGTACGATGGCATTGCGAAAAGAGCCGCATGGCTCATGAGTTGATTCATCCTTTCGCCGCGTATGAATCCTGTGAGCACGATACCATTGTCATATGCCTTGCGCTTGAGATTCTCCGAGTACTCGTCAGGGTGGTCGGCATCGCCGGCAATTGCGAGCTTATAGCCCTTCGGTGCGGCTTTGACAAACGCATCTATCAGATCATGGAACCCTTTCTCCTCAACAAAGCGGCCTACTGCCACTATATATTTCCCTGATTCGAGACCAAGTCCCTCGATATAATCGGTGCATGTCGATCTCACCGGTGTGTTGACGCCGTTGTATATCAGATCTGTGTCCGACCGTCCGTATTTTTGTTTCAGTATGTCGGCAATCACTTTTGATATGACAATCACACGGTTGCTCCATCGTGCGCCCATACGCTCGCCCATCTTCAGCACAGCTTTTGCCATGCGCCCCCATTTGTGACGTTCATAATCAGGCCCATGATTTGTAGTCACGACTTTCATTCCCATCAGTCGGGCTACTGGCGTCAGCAGTGCCGGCCCTACAGCATGTATGTGCACAATATCTGGTTTGAGCCTGCGCGCTGCAAGCAGCGCACGCCATGTGTGCACGATCGCCTCGAGACTCTTGCGGCGCGGCGTGTCGATGGTCAGCAACTTCACACCGCGGTATTCATCAACCGGTTGAGTGACATATGGCTTGCGGCAGATCACGGTAATGTCGTGTCCCATGGCCGCCAGCCGTGGATACAGCTCTTGGCAGTGGGTCTCGACACCACCCTGTATCTCGGGTATGCCGCGCGTACCGGTCACCACAATCCTCATACTTCCTTCCTGAGATTTCCCTGCGCCGGATCCTGACCCACATCGTGCCATTTTGGATCGATGCATACAGGCTTGCCGCGCAGTGAGCGTATCTTGTTCTTGATGGCCCATTTCAGAGGATGGGTTATGTATTTGTGCATTACCGGCGATGCCGTGCCTACCATCCAGCAGTTTTTCGGACACTTGCGCACGAGTTGGCGCACGCGCTCGGCCTGCTCGCTTCTCCATATATCCATGAAAGGCTTGTCATGGATATTGCCCATCGACTCTTTCCAGTATTTCTCTTCAAGGCCATTGCACGGATACACCTCTCCCCAAGGATCTATAAAGAAATTAGCACCACCGGCCTCACAGGGCAGCATTCGCCTGTTGCCGTCGATATAGTTGATCAGACCCATGTTAAACCACGCGCGAAACCACGATTTGGGATGGTTTTCATGCATCTGCATCTCAATCAGCCGACGGAAATTGTCAGTCACCTCATCGCGGTTGGTGATTGAGTTGTCATCCTTGTGGAAATAATATGAGTTGTGAAACGACGCGGTGGCAAATTCCATGCCGAGCGATTTCGACAGTTGATAGAGCGAGAGCATATCCTCCGAATTGTGGTTGGATACGGTGCAACCGAATCCAATGTCCTTTACGCCCATTTCTTTCAGTTTCAATAATGTGCGTAAACCACGGTCAAAACCACCTTTGCGGCCGCGCAGCTCGTCGTTCTTCTCGCTCAGACCCTCTATCGATATACGTATGCCGATATTCGGAAACTTCTTCGCAAGCTCTATCACACGGTCTTCAAACCAGCCCGATGTCGATATGACGATTCGGGGAGAGTGACGGTAACACTCCTCAACGATCTCAGCCAGATCTTCGCGCACAAAAGGCTCGCCGCCGGTCAGATTTATAAATTTCAGTTTTGGCAAAGTTCTCAGATCCGACGCCTTTATCTCTTCTTCGCGTCGGGTCGGGAAATGCCATATATTGCACATCTTGCATTGCATCGGACATCTGTAAGTCAGAATGATCGATGCATCTGTGGGTGTAGGAACAGAAGCAGCCATATCTATTTAACGTCCGGAAGTGACGTTTCGTCTGCAAAATTACAGAATTCGTACGGTATTTAGGTGTTTCAGCACAGAAAATGTTAACTTTGAGGTCTCAATTACACTAACAACAACCTACGCTTTGTATTTGTAAATGTATAAGATTTCTTCTGCAGTCAGCGACCTGCTGACCTTTCTTGATAATTCTCCTGTCAATTTTCTCGCAGCGCGCGAGATTGTGGCGCGGCTCGATGCTGCCGGATTTTCACCTCTTGATCCGCGTGATGCGTGGAATCTCAAGCCGGGCGACCGCAGATATGTCGTGAAAAACTCATCCGCCGTCATGGCATTTGTCGTTGGTTCAGGTGGCCCCGCTGCCGGCTGCCACATCATCTCTGCACACAGTGATTCCCCCGGATTCCGCATAAAGCCCAATCCTGAAATGCTGTGCGATGGCAATGTGCTCAAGATCAACACCGAGGTTTACGGAGGCCCGATCCTCTATACATGGTTCGATCGTCCGCTATCTGTCGCCGGACGTGTGGTGCTCCGCACATCCGATCCCCTAAATCCCCGCATAGCCTCAGTGCATATCCGTCGGCCGTTGATGGTTATTCCCCACCTTGCCATCCATTTCAACAGGGCGGTAAATGAAGGAAACCCACTCTCAAAGCAGAAGGATATGCTTCCCGTTCTCGGTGTAATCAGCGATGCCGCCGGCCGTGATGGTGCCGTGCTACGTCTTGTAGCCGATGAGCTTGGCGTTGATCCTGCCGAAATCCTCGACTTCGATCTCAGCCTCTACGACGTGACGCCGGCATGTATCACCGGGCTGAATGGCGAATTCATCAATTCAGGTCGCCTTGATGACCTGTCGATGGCTCATGCGGCCGTCACCGCTCTCATTGAAGAGTCGCGCACCGACAGCGCTTACACCCGCGTGGCCGCCATATTCGACAATGAAGAGACTGGAAGCGGCACAAAGCAAGGAGCAGCTTCGCCACTTTTGGCCGATATACTCAAGCGTGTCACGATCTGTCTCGGAGGCAACGAGGAAGACTATTTGAGATCCGTGGCATCATCGTTCCTCATATCTGCCGACAATGCACACGCAATACACCCCAATTACCCCGAAAAGCACGATCCGACAAATCATCCCGTAATCGGCGGAGGCCCCGTCATAAAGATCAATGCCAACTGCAAATACATGACTGACGCAGAGTCCGCCGCAGTCTACGCCACCATTTGTGAGCGCGCAGCTGTTCCGGTGCAGTATTTTGTCAATCATAGCGACATGGCTGGAGGCTCAACACTCGGAAACATACTCACCTCACAGCTCTCCCTCAGAGGTGTTGACATGGGTGCGGCCATCTGGGGCATGCACTCATGCCGCGAGACAGCCTCGGTGGCCGATCACGATATGATACTTGCTTCTTTCCGTCAATTCATGACACTCTAATCATCACACAACATAATGAAAAAGTCAATCATCGCAATGATTTTCGCCGCGGCTGCCACATTCACATCTCAGGCAGCTGCCACCCCCGACATCAAGGACATCCTGCAGGGTCTCGGCAGCGGAAAATCGCAACAGACAACTGAAAAGACCGACGACAAACCCGCTGACACCAAATCGGGTGGAATGAGCGACATACTCGGCGGACTCGAGTCCTTAGGCTCTAAGCTCGGAGTCATAAAATCCCGCAAAGTTGATGTTGCCTACCTCGAAGGCACATGGAACTACAAGAAACCTGCCGTTGCATTCAAAAGCGATAATTTCCTGGCCAAAGCCGGAGGAGTCGCAGCTTCCGCCAAAGTCGAAGGTGAGCTTGAGCCATATTACAAAAAAGTAGGTTTCGACAAAATGGTCTTCACTGTGGAGTCCGACAGCACCTTCACCATGAAGCTTGCGCGCGGATCGCTCAGCGGCACCATCGAGAGCGCACCCGAAGATGGCACTCTCACATTCAAGTTCAAGATCATGGGCATGTCTATCGGTTCGATGACGGCATATGTCAATGCAGAGAATGCAAAAACAATGTCGTTGACATTCGACGTTTCAAAACTTCTCACACTCTTTGAAAAAGTTGCTGCTTTCTCTGGCAGCACATCCATGAAGGCTCTGTCGGCATTGCTTGGCAACTACGACGGAATGACCGCCGGATTCAATTTTGTCAAAACATCCTCAAAATAAAATAAGAAACTGTCAAAAAACAATCACCGCCATGTGCCTCGTGCGCATGGCGGTGATTAGTTTTTTATAGTCGTATCGTTGACTTAAAAAAGATAGCACACCCTCACATTCCATGTGCGGTTTTGCGCCGACATATTGGTCAGCTGTGCGGTTTTCAAGGCATATGTCATTCCCCATGTGTAGCTGGCGCTCACTTGCCAACGTTTCCAGAGCTCAAATCCCAGACCGCATGCAAGGCCTACTTCTCCTCCGGCATAGTCAAGTGCATCAAGCTTGCTGTGTCCCACCAGAAATCCAAATTCCGGACC
>CANOUR010000016.1 GCA_947570265.1 uncultured Bacteroidales bacterium
GGAAGAATTTGATCTGCTCGTCGCTGTGGCGGTCGTCGACCAACAGATAGGGGGCGACTTTGTCGATGACGCGCTGTTTCTCGAGGCAGAAGAGGATTGCTTCCTGCTGCCGCGACATTGGTCGGCCGTACCACTTGCGGAAGTGGTAGCCGAGAGGGGGCGAGCCGGGAGGGAGGCTGCGGCGTATGTCGCGGACGGTGGGGAGCATGACTATTCCTTTTGCTTTTGCCGCGAAGATAGGGCGCGCACGATGCCTGTGACCGACATCGTGCGCGATTTTTTAGCTATTTTAGCAGACTTAGCTTCTATAGATCGAGGGGCAAGATGTTGCGGGATTGGAACTTTATTATTAGCTTTGCCGACGCAGACCGAATCGCAGAAGCCCGGTCATGGGCAATGTGGGTGGGGCTGCAAATTATCGGCTTGCCGTTTGGCTTGCCAAGACATACGAAAAGCGTTTACTTGACGCTCTTTCTTGACTTTCAGAAATCTGGTAAATTTCAATCTCTGTCAAGAATGCAGCAAACAGTAGATGCCTTGTGGATATGTATATTCCGTCCGCATCCGGCGCGAGAGCGTTGGATGATGGCATATAGCATATTCTGCGTGAGGCTTCTGCATTGTTTGCTCGTTCAACAGAGATGGGCATTACCAGAGCCTCTGAAAGTGGGACGAGCAACAAGTACGGCTCTCACGCTTTTTTTATAAACCGATCGATCGCCAACGAAGAGAGCCCGGCGGCATAAGTTAACCAAACCTATATGAGAAACATAGTTACAACCGCTATTTTTATAATGGCAACAATAAGTGCATTCGCACTTGAATTCGATCAAGGAGACTTTCATTATAAAGTGATCGATTACAGTAGTGAAGTGATCTGCTCTCCAGGGAAAAACGATTATCCAGGTCTGACAGGAGACATAAAAATTCCAAACGAGGTAACTCATGAAGGCAAAACATATCACATTGTTTCTTTAACCGGATTTAACGAAACATTAATCACATCAATTGTCATACCAAACTCCGTAAAGCGAATCGAATACGGATGCTTCTCAACGTGTATAAAACTGAAAGAAATAACATTTGGCGAAAATGTAGAATATATCGGAAGCTCAGCATTGAGTTCATGCCGCGCACTTGAGCGAATAACTTTTTTATCGACATTCCCTCCGGTGTTTAATAATGGATCGTATAGTTATGAATTCAGTGACGTGATAATAAATGTGACCCAGCCATTGACGATAGTAACAGACAAGGAGAACTTATTGTGTTATGCCTGTGCACTTGCAAATTCAGAAACCATATCGTCCTTTATATCTGTCAACAAATTGGTGTCGACCACTTCACCGACTCCATTGAGGATATGCTCTGATGATGATTTTGAGTATCTTGTAAACGACGAAACTAACGAGTGTGCAATTATAAATTGCCATTCAGGATCAAGGACTTATTTTGATGGTTTCAATATACCGGGTGAAGCGGTTCTGAAAGAAGGAGGAGAGACAACGACGTTAAAAATTGTAGGTGTCGGTTCGGGTAAGAGTGGTAAACCATTGATGTATGTCAAAGGAAATCTAACCATGAGCGACAATATAAGGTTTATCGGCGATTATGTTTTCTCGGGTAATTATAATTCGGCAAGCAACCTTGAAGATGTAGTGATGTCTGAGAACCTCAGATATATAGGCCAATGGTCTATGTGTGGCGGAATCAAGAACATAACGTTCAACGACAAGCTCGAAGTGATAAGACCTCATGCATTTCAATTCATAGAATGTGACACACTTAAGTTACCAGCCAAACTGAGAAAGATTGGAGAAAGTGTGTTTTACAGAGGCAAATATGAATCAGTTGAATTCGGAGACGAACTTGAAGAGATTGGAGTGGAAGCATTCGCCGCTTCCGAGAGGCTTAGATCTGTAAAGTGCACGTCGTCAATTACAAAAATTGATGATAAAGCGTTCTATCGCTGCATTTCTCTTAGGGAGATCGAGCTGAATCATGGGCTAAAGTCGATCGGAGAGTCTGCTTTTGCGGAAACATCGGCTGGTTTTCAACAGATTTTTATTCCCAATACGGTAATTAAAATTGGTGACCGGGCATTTGATACAGCCAGTAGTATATTCTCGTTTGTCATAGAAGATGGTAATGCTCCAATATCAATCGGGAAAAATGGCATTGGTGCAAATAGGATAGTCAATCTCTATATAGGAAGAGAGTATGATATGCCAGATGCAAAATTCGCGTCACTCCGGGAATTAGAGATAGGAAATACCGTAAAAAGTATTCCTAATAACGCATTCAAAAACAGCGGGGAATTGAATTGCGTGAAATTTGGAAGCGGACTTACATCAATTGGAGCGGAGGCGTTCATGGGCTGCAGACTTGAGGAGGTCACCATACCCCCGAAAGTCAGAAGCATCGGAGAATCGTGCTTCTCGGGTAACAGATTGCGGTCAATCACAATAGGTGCCGGCATAGAGAGGATCGGAGATTATGCATTCAGTGGAAATTCGATCGAGCAGATCAACATAACATCAAAAATTCCACCTCAGGCTGATGAAAATATATTCTCTAACTATGATGCATGCCTATTTACAGATCCCACATACTCTGACGCTTATTCAGACACCGGCAACTATTGGAATCGCTTTCGACAGAATTATCTGAAGGTAGCTGATGATGTAATCATAAGCGCTACAGAGATCAGTCTTGACCGGGGAGAAGAATACACTCTGTCGGCAGAGGTATCACCGTCTGATGTGTCGTTACCGACAATATATTGGGAATCATCCAATCCGGCAGTCGCCATGGTTGATTCGAACGGAAATGTCAGCATGTCGGCCATAACCGATGACGAGACACCAAATTCATGCACTATAAAGGCATATACACTTTATGCCGACAGTCCTGTGGCAGAATGTAAGATAAATGGAGGCGAGATGTCGATAAGCTTTCCCGCGGAAGAACATGTCACAGTCTTCAATCCCCAAGAGCCATACACGGTATATAATCTTGCCGGACAATTTGTATCAACGACCATTCAGTCGATAGCCAACGGCTTTTATATTGTACAACAAGGAAACAATAGTTATAAGATCATCAAAAAATAAATCTAAAGACATAGCAAACAACAGACAATGAGTAAGTACAGAAAGACAATTACTGCTGTCATAGCAGCAATTTTATCCATCACAATGTATTCCTGCCAGTCAGATGGGCCAAATGGGTCGGGCATGAACTATGGAAAAATGAAATTGGGCAGAATGAACCTTGACAGAGCCAAGCGACTTGCACTTGTCGCAGGTGGCGACCAATCGAGGGCGATAGATGGCGAATATCTCTCGGCCGGACTATACAAGATTGATGACAAAGGCAATATATCTGCCGTCGGGGTGTATTTTACGACAGACACATTAGGCAACAAGCTTGAGAAAGAATATGCTCTTAAAGTAGCTCCAAAAAGTTTATTTCAACTTACGAAGGATTATGCCCTCGCCATATTCTGTGATTACTATGACAGCGACGGTGATGTGGTAGAGGACAAATGGGTAGAAGGGAAAGATGAAAAGTTGATATTCGTCAAACAAGATGTGCCATATAAGAATCTGCTCATACGACTCTCGGACGGGAAGATCTGGTGTGTCGACAATATACTCGATAAATTCATCACCAATGCAGACAATCCTCTGGCAGAACAACACAGCCTTACCGGCAACTGGAAACTAGATAAGAACGGTGTGCTTTATCTAAATGGTGCGTACAGATTCAATCTTTCTACCGATGATGCTTCATTTGAACAAATCATACCCGGAGAGGGCTATCCGGACAAAGAGTTTCAAGATTATCATATCGCCGATAATGGTGTCATATGGTCATATCATTCTGCTCTGATGACGTTGAATTGGCCGAAAACAGGTTTTCAGAATCTAAATAAATCTGATCTATCAGAATCTGTATACCCTAAAAATGAACGCTATATCAATGCCATTGGGGAGGAAGTTTCAACGAAAGATGATGCTGAATACACATTTTATCGCAGAGCCTATCATCCGAGTGATATCTACTTCGTAAATATTGATGAAAATCCGGGAGTAATAATTTTCAGTAACTATTATATTTCTCGCGATCGTATCCCCGCATTCCTATATGAGTTTTTCGACGACAATATCGCAAGCTATCATGATATTACCATCGGCAGCACACCGGGATCGGCCAAACTGAAAGAGAATCCGATAATCATAGGGAAGGCAAATGGCAGACTAGCCAATCATGAATATGGCTTTTATACAAATAGTATCAGCATATTCACCGGTAAGGATTTCATACTTATATCGGAAGGACGCCGGATTTCGAAAATAGATCTGAAAAAGCGGGAATGGACCATTTTAAAAACACTGGAATTCGATATAAATTTCAATGTTTCAAGTCGGGAATATGCAGGAAAAATATGGAATATGAGTGATGATCCTTTTGGTGCAGATTGGTTTGATGTATACACTCAGGAGACCGGCTTTGTGGCATTCAACGCAAACATACCGGAATGGATGCACAGCGGCTATGATATATCCGACGGATATCTGAGATATAGCGGTACTAACCCGGCAAACTATAATTATGAGGAAATATTGATCGATATTACAACTGGAGAGGCCACTTATGATATGATCGCACCTAAGTATCAGTTCGAGACATTGATCAATCTGAATTGAAAGTTTGTGACTATAATAACTCCGTAGCATAATTATAGGTTGGCAACAGTAGACTACGGAATATCGGTGGCTCTTTAAAAACTGTTTAAAATTTATTTTATCTTGTCTTTGAGAGTCTTGTCAATGTATTTTGAATCATGATTCAGTCATTTAGGAACCCCTAAACTCCTTCTTCTTGATTAAAAATCCAAATGACAATCATTCTCAAATCCTGCGATAAATAAATTTAAACAGTTTCTTAGATTGAGCCCGAAAAAGTCCATATCCTGCCTATTTGAATGCACAGGGCTGTGTCAAAAAATGAATGACACAGCCCTTTTTGTTGTGGGGTGAATCTGACTGGCATGCTTCGGGGTTGATGCGACCATGGAGAGATGTGTTTTCCACACCTGAGTGGAGAACCAACAGGCGTAGGCCATGAGGAAGAATTTGATCTGCTAGTCTTTAGATTTTTTTGCTGTTTTATGTTGGACTCATGTTTTGGTTTGGGATGGTTTCTTGTATCTTTGCGAAATAATTGGCAGTTCAAAATTAAACGATATGGAATTGATATCTTTGAGGCAATCACCAGAATACCTTGACCGGGCAATAGCTTATTTTCAAGACAAGTGGGCTACGGAAGATTCAAGAATGGTGTATGACGACTGTTTCCGCAGTTGTCTCAATGCCGAGAATCCGTTGCCGCAATGGTATCTGCTTCTTGACAATGATACGATTGTGGGTTGTGCCGGACTTGTGACCAATGACTTTAATTCGAGAATGGATTTGTATCCCTGGCTGGCAGCACTTTACATCGAAGAGACCTATAGGGGTAGGAATTTAGGGAAGATGCTGATTGACAAAGCCATGCAGGATGCCTCAGATTTTGGATTCAAATATCTGAATCTGTGTACGGATCATGTGGGCTATTATGAGATGTTTGGTTTCAGATATGTCGGTATGTGTTATCATCCCTGGGGTGAAGCCTCCAGGGTTTATCAAATAAGAGTATAAGTAGCTGTCCAAATTAAGAAACTGATTAAAATTTATTCTATCTTGTCTTTGAGAGTCTTGTCAATGTATTTTGAATCATGATTCAGTCATTTAGGAACCCCTAAACTCCTTCATCATGATTAAAAATCCAAATGACAATCATTCTCAAATCCTACGATAAATAAATTTAAACAATTTCTAAGAGTGTGAAGTCATCTTGACTTCAATCTCTCAAAAATACCTAAGCATATTGTATTCATTTAATCTGACCAGCTACTTAATGGAAATAAAGAGTTTAGAGACGGTTGATTTTGATAGCCTTTTCAAGAGTTTCGAGAGGGCTTTTGAAGATTACGCAATACATTTTGAAAAGGAGGAGGTGCGCTCAATGCTCATCAGACGCGGATATGATCCAAAACTGTCGTTTGGAGCGTTCGTCGATGATGAAATGGTGGCATTCACTTTAAATGGGATCGGAAGGTTTAATGGCACTGCGACCGCTTATGACACCGGTACGGGGACGGTGAAAGAATATAGAGGGGATGGCATCGCCGGAAGGATTTTCACATATTCGATACCTTTTCTTAAAGAGGCCGGCGTCGGTCAATATCTGCTGGAGGTTTTGCAAGACAACCAAAAGGCGATTGCCGTGTATAGCAGGATGAATTTTGAGGTGACACGCGAGTTTCTATGTTTCAGACAGATGATTGAGCATATCGACAACCCGATAATAAACACCGGATGCCGGACTATGACGGTAGACATCAATCACATCAGACGAGCTCAACAGTGTCTCGACTTCGATCCATCGTGGCAAAACAGTATTGAGTCAATCGAAAGAGGGATATCGGATTTGACGTATCTCGGTGCTTTTATTGACAATCGGATGGTGGGATATTGTGTGCTGGATGTGCATACCGGTGATTTGAGCCAGATAGCGGTGCAATGCGATCACAGGAGGAAAGGCATAGCCTCGCGATTGCTGCATGAGGCGATCGCGCTCATGAAAACAGATTTCATAAAGGTTTTGAACATCAGCGCGGACGACTCAACGATGCCTGCTTTCCTTCAAAGCAAGAATATCGTACAGGCAAGCAAACAGTATGAGATGGTGTTGCGACTATGAGATAGTGGCAACCATGCAACAAAAAAGCCGATTCGAATGAACCGGCTTTTTTGTTGTATGGGGTGAATGGGATTACTTCTTGAGCATTTCCTTGAGACCGGGGATGGTGGGATCGAGCTCGTAGAGTTTCTCGAACCACTGGTTGCTTGTGGCCTCATCGCCCTGGAGTTTGTAGTAGGCGCCGAGCACGCTGTAGGCCTGCTTGAAGGGGCCAGGGTTGGCAGTGGCGGCATCGGGGTTTTCCTCGGCATATGCGTCGAGCATCGACTGATAGGTCTGTGCCTGTTCCTCGCTGATGTTCTTGCCGTCGCGGAGTCCGAGCATCTGACCTTTGGTGCGGTAAAGGGGTGCTTTTGTCGCAGCTGTCTCAATGGCAGTGTCGATGCACTTGACGCCTTTGGCAAGTGCGTCGGCACGTTCGGGAGATTCTTCGGGCGATACCTGTGCAAGCGCGCCGTAGAGTTTGCCAAGGGCAAAGATGTCGGTGAGTGAGGCGTTGCCGGCATCGACGTATTTCTGGAGGTATTCGGTTGCCTTGGCATAGTCGCCAAGTTCGGTGTAGAGATCGGAGATGTTCACGAGCATGCTGCCGAATTTTGCAGGATCGGAGCTGTAAGCTTTCTCATAAACTGCGACAGCTTCGGCGGGTTTGCCGTTGGCCAAGAGAACTTTTCCGTAGGTGTTGTAGTCGGTGGCCGTGAATTTTGCTCCGGGTGCAGAGAAGAGTTTTAGGCCATATTGCTCGGCTTCGGCATTGTTTTCAAGAGCGGCGTCGTTGAGCATGACCATGCGGTACATGTAGTAGTTGCCGGGATCTTGAGCGAGAACGTTTTTAGCGATGTCGAGTGATTCCTGATATTTGCCGTCGAAATAGAGGAGCTGGCTGTAGCGCTGCTCGTCCTGCTGGAAATGGTTGGGGTTGTTCATGTATTCCTTGTACTCGGCGGCAGCTTTGGAGAAGTGCTCGGCATCGTAGTATTTCTCGGCGAGCTCACGCTGCGCAAGCGCGGAAGTGGGGGCAGCCGCGCGGAGATCTTTGAGGCGGTCGATGGCAAACTGGGGGTTTACCTTGTTGTAGAGATTGGCATACTTCACGTAGGCCTCGGGGTTGACGCGGCCATCCTGAGTGGAATATGTAAGCGCCTGGTCATAGAAAGCTGCTGCGGGGCCAACCTGACCCTGCGCGGCAGCCATGTCTCCCTGAAGGACATAGACATCGGCACCCATATTCTGGGATTCCTTGAGAGCCTGCTTGACATATTTGTCGATTTCCTTGGCGTAGGCCACGGGGTCGACATTGAAATATGCGCGTGCAACGGCTGTGGTGACCTCGTAGTTTTTCTTGCCGATCTTGAGGGCTTCCTTGAAGTTGTCCTCGCCTGATTTCTTGTCGCCTGAGGCAAGCGCGATCTCACCGAGGCCAACATAATTGAGTCCGCAGGCGGGGTTTGCGGCTATGCCCTTATCGAAATTGGCTTTGGCCGCAGCGGTATTGCCGTTGCGCAAATCTATGGCTCCGAGATAGTAATAGGCCACACCTTTGTCGGTTGATGCGTCGTTGAGTGTTTTGTCGAGAATGATTTTTGCCTGCTCGTAGCGGTCGGCGTTGTAGTAATCGACACCGTCCTGATAGCCACCCTGAGCCATCGATGCGAGAGTGCATCCGCCCATAAGCAGGGAAAATAGGAATCTGGATTTCATCTGTCTTTTTTGTATTATTGGTTTATTGATTGTCGTCAGTTGACATTGACCATGCGGGGGCGCACGGTCGCCGGGAGTATGCCGGTGAGCTGTATGAGTTTCTGTCCCTGGAATCCGGTGACAAAACTGTAGAATCCGTGGCCGAGCGATGCTCCGGGAGCGACGGTGATCATATAGATTGACCGGTAGAGGGGATATGATCCGTCGAAGATGTAAGCCTGATATGGCTTATAGGCAGTGAGGGCGGAGTCGCCGCGCACTTTGAGCACTTTGACGGCTTCGTTGAATGCGGTGGTTGTGGTGTCGTTGCGCTGAAGCGACTCTGCGAGTTCTTCGGTAGACATTGTGCGCGAGCTGAGATCGCTGCTGATCCAGCTGACACCAATGACACCAAGCGCATTGGGGTTTTCGGAAACTACGCGGAAGACGTCCTGATTGGATTTCTGAGCAAACACGTTGGGGCCGAACTGCGCTCCGTTCATGAGAGAATCACGCATGTATTTGACAGTGCTTGAGCCCTGATGCTCGAAAATGACGTCGATCTTGCCCATTTTAGAGGGGCCGATCTGATCCCAGCGTGTGATCTGACCGGAAAGAATTTTTCCGAGTTCGCTGCGGGTGATGGGTTCGTCGATGTCGTTCTTAGGGTTGACGATAAGTGCAATGGCGTCGACGGCAATCTTCTGCTGCTTGACATGCTTGTCGCGATCCTCGAGGTATTTCTTTTCCTTATCGGTGAGAGTGCGCGTGATCACGATAGTCTTGACCTGACCGAGATTGAGCAGCGAGTCGACAGCAGCCTGCTCGTCGACGTAATATGGCATGACCGATGCCTCAGGATATATGTATTCAAAGACTTCGATCTCTTGCTGAAGGATGTTTTCAAAAGTCTGGTCGCAGGCAACCAGCGCCATGCCTGAGGTGGATGTCGACGTGGGTTTCTTGTCGCATGACGTCATGGCCACGGCGACAGCCGCAGCCATGAGGAAGATATGTTTGAGCTTCATGATGTTCAATGTGAAGTTTAAATCAGTTCTATTCGTCATTCGCTCCGTAAGGATCGTCGATTCCTGCAAACTGGCGGTAGGCACGCCATGCGCCGTAGGCCACAAGAAGGCCACCGACAACCCAGCGGCACCATTCCAAAGATCCGCTGAACCAGGGGAAATATCCTACGAAGAATAGCACTCCCACTCCTATATAAACCAGAATCATGATGATGCCGAAGAGGTTGCGCATCATCTGAGGTGCTCCGGATGATTTTTTGCCGTTGCTCATAAATTCAGTCGTTAAACGTTAAACTTTATATCTTTAACACTTTCAAGACTTTTATGTTCATGCGATGTGACGTTGCGACGTCGAACTGCAGGTAAAGGTAGTGATTTCCCGCGACATTACATCGGCGGTGGGATGGCATTAAGCATCGTTAACACTCGTGCGTGACACGAATGACCGGTGGAGTTGTCAGCGCGGATCTTCGGGCCAGTTGTAGTCAAGCTCGGCTTCGCGACGCAACTGCGCCTCGACGATGCGGTTTGCGCCTTCGATGATCGTTTTCTTTATGCCTGTAGTGGAGACACCGGGTGTGTAAGGGAAATAAACGACCTGCTTGCCGGGCTGGGATTTCATCCACTCAAGACCTTCGAGGTATTTGCCCTTCCAGTCGTCGCCGATTGTGACGATGTCGATGTTTTCACGCTGCAACTGGGCAATCTCAGTGAGTTTGGTCTGTTTGACAGCCCGTGTGACGCATCCGATCGACTGGATTATGCGGAAGCGCTGCTCAAAGGGAATGATCGGTTTCATTCCCTTGTAGTGCTCGATCAGCTCGTCGGTGGACACTCCGACAATCAGTTCGTCGCCCAAGGCGGCCGACTTCTGCAATATATTAAGGTGTCCGACATGAAAGAGGTCGAAACTGCCGGATGTGAAAACCCTCACGGGACGATGCGGCCGAGTGTCGGCAGGGGTTGTGATGTCGCTGTTCATTGTCATTCGGATAGAGATGAAAGGTGGATGGCCTCGGCGAGGTCGCGCAAATCGTCGTCGGACTGCAACCCCATGTGTGACACCCGGAAAAAACCGGGGGTGGCATTGGGCATGATATAGAATCCGCGCTGCGCCACTTTCGCAGCGAGATTGCCGTTGTTGCCACCAACAAAGAATCCGGTGATGGCATTGGAGGGGGTGACGGCCGGGATGCGCCATCCGTAATGGCGACAGAGGGTGCGGAAAAATTCAGCCCGGCGAGCCACACGGCTGACAGCGGCCTGTGCGCCTCCGTCGGCTTCGATCTGACGCAGACGAGCCTCAAGCTGCAAGAAAAGCATGGTCGCGGGGCTGTAAGGGGTCTGGCCGCGTGTGAGATTTCTGAGATTGTCGGTGAAATCAAAATAATAACCACGCCGCTGCCACTGGAATCCGTCGAGATTTTTAGATATGAGCACAATGGCGAGACCGGGTTGGATGTTGAGGCCTTTCTGGCTGCTGGTGATGGCGATGTCGATGCCGAGGGCGTCCATGTCGAACGGGTCGGCCAGAAAAGAGCTGATGGCATCGACAACAAGGCTGACCCGGTGGCGGCGGCACAGTGCTGACACACGATGGAGGTCGAACCGTTGGCCGGTGGATGTCTCGTGATGCTGGATGAGAAGCACGGCCGGACGCTCGCGCTCGACGATGGAGTCGAGAAGGGTGTAGTCGATGTCGGCGGCAAAACCGACCGGCATGACGACATGAGGCAGATCGTAGTAGCGGCACAGCTCTGCCCAGCGGTGGCCAAAGCTGCCACCGTCGACCACAAGGGCTTTACCACGTGCGGCCACATAGTTCGTGACCACAGCATCCATTGCGCCTGTGCCCGAGGCTGTGTAGATTATAGCTTTTCCACCGCGACAGCCTGCAAGCGAAAGCAAAGAAGCCTCGATTGCCTTGACACGCTGTGAAAAATCGGCGGTGCGCATGTATGGGATCTCGCCGGCCGCAACGGCGAGAATCTCGGGTTCGATCTCGCCGGGAAATACATAGGATTTCATGACAGTCACAAAATTAACGAATCGGGGTGAAACCTCAAAAGATCGCGGGTGCTTTTTGAGCCTTCGGCGGCAAAAACAGCGCAAAGTTGCAGAAGTGGAGCGAAAAGCATAATTTTGCAGACCATATGAGTGTGCCTGATTTAACACTCTTATTTAAATTCGAACGCACTCCAAGACAGACACAATGCGTAAACTCACACTGATGGCGGCTTTGGCCGCACTTGGCATAACGATTTCGGCAAGCGCCGGGATCGAGCAGTTGCCGCTTGTTGAACACGACGGTGTGTTGTGCCACTTCTATGAGGTTCAACCCAAGGAAACCATATATTCGCTGAGCAACCGGCTCGGCATCACCAGCCAACAGCTCATAGAGGCCAACCCTCAGGTAGCAGACGGTCTAAAAGCCAACACCATACTATATTTCCCGGTGAGCGAGGAGGAGCTGCAGCCACGTACTGTAACACACCAAGTGAAAAAGGGCGAGACGATATATGGGCTGAGCAAGCAGATGGGTGTGAGTGTGGATGATCTGATAGCTTCCAATCCCGAGATAAAGGATGGTCTTAGAGCCGGACAGACCATATCGGTGACAATACCATCAGCGATACCGTCGGACAAGCGTATAGCGACGGTGACAAAACCGGGACAAGATGAGAGCCATGCCACTGATGCCGCTGCGGGGAACGACGGCTATGTAGTGAAGCAGGGCGAGACATTTTATTCGATAGCTCATGCCAACGGCATTACTGTGAGCGAACTCGAGCAAGCCAATCCGATGGCCGGAGTGTTGCATCCGGGTGATGTGCTCGTGATCCCGAAACCAGACAGAGCCATAGCTGTCGAGGAGACATATACGGACGAGACTACGACCATAGTACCGGAGCCGGAAACAGCGACTTCGGAAGCCGCGGCACAGGAGTCGCGAAAGTTGAAGGTGGCTCTGATGCTTCCTTTCATGCTGTCGCAGGAAAAGCCTGACAAAGCTGCAACCCGTTTCACAGAATTCTACAAGGGTTTTCTGCTTGCCGCCGACACATTGCGCAACGAAGGTGAAGGGGTGAGCATCTATGCATATGACACTGCGGGAAACAACGATAGTGTACGCGCCATACTGATGCGTCCCGAGATGAAAGAGATGATGATGATCATCGCTCCCGACAGCGAGCAGCAACTGGCCACGATCGGAGAATGGGGTCGCGATAACAGTGTAATGGTGCTGAATACGTTTGTGGTAAGGGATACGACACAAAATGCCAATCCTGTGATGATGCAGGCCAATCTGCCTCACGGCCGGATGTATGACCGTGCGATAGATGCACTTGCAGAGAGATATCCGGATCACCGGATAGTGGTGTTGAAGCGCGACGGAGGGCCTGAGGATCATGCCGAGTTTATCAAGGAGCTTAATCTCAGGCTTGGTCAGAAGGGTGTGACACCCACTACCCTCACCTACTCCGATAAGCTCAATCAGCAGGATCTTGCAGCGTTTGCATCGGCCGGACCGACTGTGTTCATTCCGATCAGCGGCAAGCAGGCTGAGCTGAACCGCATTCTTCCGGCACTGATACAGATGAAGTCGGCGGCAGCATCACCTGATGATGTGATGCTATTCGGATATCCTGAGTGGATCACATATCGCGGTGAGACGCTTGAGGATATGCAAACGATGAACACCATCGTGTACTCGCGATTCTATAATGATGCCGAAGATCCCGACACAAAGAGTGTGGAGGAGAGTTTCACAAGATGGTATGGCCGGACAATGGAACAGGCTGTGCCCCGGCAGGGGCTGCTCGGGTTTGACACCGGCATGATGGTGATACGCGCTCTTCGAAACAACCATGGCAATTTCGGCCGTCAGATAGCGCCCCACCGCGGTGTGCAAAACGGCTATGATTTCAGGCGTGCCGGCGACAGTGAGACGTCGGGTTGGGTCAATGACGTGCTATATTTTGTAAATTTCCGACCAGGCGGCGTTATTGACCGCACGATGCTCTGATGCGCAGGCTGATTATTATCACGATGCTCGTTGTGGCAACGGTTGTGCACGCCTCGGCACAACGCCACTACAGCCCGAATCTGTCGATCGGAGGCAAGGCCGGAGCGACGTTGTCGATGATGTCGTTCTCGCCCAAAGTGAGCCAAAAGATGCTTGCCGGAGCGATGGGCGGTGTGGTGGTGCGATATACCGAGGAAAAACTTTTCGGAATAATCGCGGAGCTGAATGTGGAGCAGCGAGGATGGAGCGAGAAGTATGAGAACGGTGAACCGTTCAACTACAGCCGCACGCTTACCTACTTGCAGATTCCGTTGCTGACGCATATACGTTTCGGATCGGATCGTGTCAAAGGTTTCGTAAATCTCGGCCCGGAGGTCGGATATATGATAGGCAGCAACATTTCGGCCAATTTCAACTGGCACGACGTGCAGAGCGTGGAAGGTTATCCGCAGCGTTACCGCACGAACCGCCAGCTCGACATGGATGTCGAAAACCGGTTTGACTATGGCATAAGCGGAGGTATAGGAATGGAGCTAATCATGAAAAGACGCCATTCGTTTATGATCGAAGGGCGATTTTATTATGGCTTAGGCAATATATTCCATGCCACCAAGAAAGATTATTTTTCGGCATCGCGCGGCATGTCGATTGAGATAACGGCTGCTTATCTGTTCAGATTGCGTTGACACAATGAACCGTATCATATCAATCATCACACTGATTATCACATTGACATATGTGAGCGCCTATGCGGCCAAACCGCGTGAGGTGGCACCGTCATACGCCTGGCGCACAATGGCGCCTCTGGGTCTTCACGAACCTGCCACGATAGACACGCTGCTGTATGACTATCCGCTGAAGTCGGTGCCGTCGGAGGTGTCGCTGGCATGGGCTTCGACAGGCAATCTCGGTGGAGAGGGCATGAACATGATATACATGGACAGGCCGGGGCAAAGTGACTTCTATTTCCGTGACCCATTGCGGCCGTGGATGCCTGACCTTGGCAGCCATACGTTTTACAATACGCGAATACCAATGACTCTGCTGAGCTACAACACCGGCGGAGGACGCGACAACGAACAGAACCGCCTGAAGGCGCTTTTTTCGGGTAACGCCACCAAAAGAATACAGGTGGGAGCGATGCTCGACTATCTATATTCAAAGGGGTCGTACAACTATCAGGCTGTAAACGATCTGACGTGGGGTGTGTCGGGTTCCTACATGGGAGAGCGTTGGGAACTGCAGACGTCGTATTACCACTGGAATCTGCTCAACAAGGAAAACGGAGGTATCACCAATGATCTCTATATAACCGATCCGGCAGAACTTCAAGGTGGAGATGACAAGATCGACGCCAAGACCATACCCACCAATCTGTCAGCGGCACATACGCGCGTGGTAGGCGGTCAGTTTTACCTGAATAATCGCTATAAAGTTGGATTCTGGCAGGAGAACAGGCTCAATGACACAACCGTGACGAGGCATTATGTGCCGGTGATGTCGTTTATATGGACACTAAACTATAAGAACGACAAGCATCTGTTTTACAATACAAATGCCTCGGAGGCGAAGACATTCTGGAAAAATTGTTATATCGACCCTGATTTCACGCGCGACCTGACGAAATATTGGAGTCTGCGCAACACGGTGGGGGTGTCGATGCTCGAAGGATTCAACAAATGGGTGCCATTCGGACTGTCGGCATATCTGATACATGAGGTGTACAGTTACACGCTGACGGCTGACGGCGTGAGCCATGATCCGGCGACACGTCCTGAAAACCTCACTCCGTGGCCTGAAACAATCGTGGATATGCCCCATCATCAGGTGTCGGATCTGATGTATGTGGGTGCGCAGCTCACGCGCATGAAAGGATCGGGGCTGCTAAACTTCGATGCCACAGCGCAGTTCGGCATATATGGAGCTACATTGGGCGAAGTGATCATAAACGGCAATGTGTCGACACGGTTCCATCTTTTGGGTGACAGTGTGTCGCTGCGTGCCCACGGATCGTTCAGCAACGAGACCTCGCCTTGGTTGATGTGTAAATATCTCAGCAACCATTTCGTGTGGCGCAATAATTTCGGCAATACGCGTAAGGTGCGTTTCGGCGGCACGCTTGATCTTCCGCATACGGGCACGGAGCTTGATGTTGCGCTCGAAAATGTGCAGAACTCGATATATTTTGGAGAAGAGATGCTGCCAGAACAACATGGGGGTAACGTGCAGGTGTTCTCTGCCCGCCTGAGGCAGAAGCTACACGTGGGTATTCTCCATTGGGACAACGATATTGTGTATCAGACCACGTCGAATGACCGTGTGGTTCCGCTTCCGAAACTCGCGCTGCGCTCCAATCTGTATCTGTGGTTCAAGATAGCAAAAGTGCTTCAAGTGCAATTCGGCGTGGATTGCGACTACTACACCCGTTATTATGCTCCGGGGTATCAACCGGCCACGATGGCGTTTTACAACCAGCGTGAAATAATGGTGGGCAACTATCCGTTCATGAACCTTTATGCAAATTTCAGGCTGAAAAAGGCTCGCTTCTATGTGATGTTCTCGCACATAAACCAAGGGCTGATGGGTAGGAATTATTTCTCTATGCCACACTATCCGATGAATCCACGCCGCTTTCAGATGGGTGTGTCGGTTGATTTTGCCAACTGATGATGATGAGCACATCTACACGACGTTTGAAGAATGGACGTCAGACGACATATATCGTGCTGCTGTTTATAGTGGTGTTGGCGATGATCGGCTTGCGCCGATGCTCCGGAACGCGACCACTGACGCAAGGAGAAGAAACACGCCCCGGCGGCGACACGATAAATGTAGGCATCGAATATTCGCCGCTGGCTGTCATGAGCCTTGGAGGTGATTCACTCGGCGGATTCGGATATGAAATGATGCAGGCGATAGCGCGGCAGGAAGGTCTGTCGGTCAACTATCATCCGGTGGTGAAACTCAGCAAGGCCCTTGAGTTGCTCGACAGCGGATTTTTCGATATTGTGATCGCCGAGATGCCTGTGACTGCCGAGATGCGTCGTCGACACAGATTCTCGCATCCGGTTTTTCTTGACCGACAGGTACTCGTTCAGCGTATCGACTCTTCAGGACAGAATTTTGTCAACTCGCAGCTTGATCTGGGAGGACATACGGTGACTGTCGTGGCAGGATCATCGGCGGCCACACGCATAGCCAATCTATCGCGCGAGATCGGAGATACGATTTATGTTGTGGCAGACAGCGTGCATTCTCCCGAGCAACTGTTCATGCTGACGGCTGCCAGAGATGTCCGTATGGCAGTGATCAATGAATCAACCGCCCGCTCGCTTGCCGCTGATTTTCCGGAAGTGGATGTTTCGAAAGCTGTATCATTCACTCAACTTCAGTCATGGGCGTTGACGCAGCGCAATAAAGCTCTCGCCGACAGCATCGATGCGGCTATGCAACGGTTCATGTCCACACCCGAATATATCGGCTTGTTGCGTCGGCATCATCTCGATCCTCCATCAAGATAAGTGACCGGCAAAAGAAAAAAGGGTTGAAATCATCGCACATACTTACACATATCAATATACCAAACAGGCAATGAGAAACAGTAAACTCAACTCAATTACGATGGCAATCGCGATTGCCGTGGCCGGATCGGCGGCAACATGTGCATGCTCATCTGTCAATGCCGGAAACGAAACTGTCTCACCCGACGGGAAACTGCGTCTGACATTGGGAGTGGACAGCGGGCGTGTGTTCTACACGGTAGACCGTTGTGGCACAACTGTGATCGACACATCTTATCTGGCAATGGAAATGCGGCAGTTCAGCATCGGGCATAATGCCAAGCTCACCGCCACCCACCATGACACATTTGACGAGACATGGCAGACTGTGTGGGGAGAGGAATCATCGATACGCAACCATTACAATGAGATGGTGGCAGATTTCGTGGAAAATGATTCGTCGAAGGTGAAATACTCCATTGCTTTCAGGGTGTTTGACGACGGTATAGGGTTCAGATATATAATTCCACAGCAGGATGGTGTAGACAGCATCGTGGTGATGGACGAGATTTCGCAATTCAATCTGCCCAAAGAGTCAACGGCCTGGTCAATTCCATGGAATCACGAGTTCTACGAACACTTATGGAAGCCCTCACGTGTCAATTGTCTTGACACGGTAAGCTCTCCACTCACGGTGATGGTCAACGACAGCCTGTATCTTGCAGTACATGAGGCCGCTCTCACCGATTATGCGAAAATGAACCTTCACCCAGCTGAAAAGGGGTCGTCGAGACTGCAAAGCTGGCTGACACCCTGGTCGACAGGCGAAAAAGTTCGTGCGGGCAGAGAACTTATAACTCCATGGCGCACAATCATCATCGCCTCATCACCGAGCGATATGATGCTCTCACGCCTGATGCTTAATCTCAACGAACCATGTCAATGGGAAGACGATACGGACTGGATCGAACCCGGACGCTATATCGGCATCTGGTGGGGCATGCATATGAAAGACTACACTTGGGAACAAGGCCCTAAACATGGCGCGACGACAGAAAACACGATGCGTTATATAGATTTTGCTGCCGAGAATGGGTTTCAAGGTATGCTCGTAGAAGGCTGGAACAAGGGATGGGACGGTGACTGGAGTGCCAACGGCTACCAATTTTCTTTCACTGAACCATATCCTGACTATGATCTTGAGGCACTTGCTGCATATGCCCGCAAAAAGGGTGTGCGGCTGATCGCACATCACGAGACGGGTGGATGGGCCACCAACTATGAGAATCAGATGGACTCGGCTTTCGCACTGTGCGAGCGTCTCGGCATCAACGCTGCAAAAACAGGCTATGTCAATCCACTGATCGACGGCAGAGAGCTTCACGACAGCCAGTATGGTGTGCGCCATTACCGAAAAGTGCTCGAATCGGCAGCCCGGTATCATGTCATGATCGACAATCATGAGCCTGTGATGCCCACAGGATTGCAACGCACATTGCCTAATCTGATGACACAGGAAGGCGTGCGTGGACAAGAGTATGACGCATGGTCGAAAGATGGCGGAAATCCACCGGAGCACACTGTGACATTGCCCTTCACACGCGGTCTTGCCGGCCCGATGGACTTCACTCCGGGCACATTCAACTATGAAAACCGTGCATGCCCGGGCACACGCCCCAACACCACAATAGCCAAGCAGCTTGCAATGGGTGTGGTGCTTTACTCACCTTTGCAAATGGCAAGCGATATGATCGAGAACTATACCGGCCGGCCGGAGTTTGAATTTATAAAGCGCTGCCCCACCACGTGGGAGAAAACTGTGGTGCCCGAAGCCCGCATAGGCGAATATATCACTGTGGCCCGCAAGGAGCGCGGAGGCAACAGCTGGTATGTGGGAGCGATGACCGGACGCGACTCCCGTCAAACCAATCTGCGGCTCGATTTCCTCACTCCGGGCGTTGAATACACTGCACGGATATTTGCAGATGGCAAGGGAGCGGATTGGCAGAGCAATCCATATCCGGTGGAAATCAGCGAAACCGATGTCAATTCAACATCGATCATCAGCCTCAACCTTGCACGCAGTGGAGGAGCAGCAATCATCATCACTCCGAAAGAATTGTAATATTAAAGCGAGTCCATACATAAGAAATCACGATGAATAAGATGATCTGTTCATTCGCGAAAATACGTCATGACCAAAGCATTATCGTATAGATCCACACGTCCAAAACTGCAATAATGTGCGGCGTTTAGGTGCTTTGTGGATCAGAATGAGATGGTGGTTTTAGCAGGCGGTATAGCTCCCGGATCCAGACTACGAAAGATGATGCGGCGACGATGATGACAAAGTCGAGTGTGCCTGATGGATTGAAATGCCAACCGGATGTGTGGAGCATCGGCTCTACATTAAAGAATTCATAGGCCAATTCTGTGATAAAGAGTTGCCCGGAAATAATTATGGCCACGATCATCCAGAAGCCACGTCCCATGCTGAGTTTGAAAATGCTTTTTCCGGTATCGAAACTGCGGGTGTTGAACATATACCAGAAGTGCGTCCACACAAAAATCGAGAACAGCAGTGTGGCCTCATATGCCGTCATGGGAGATTCCGGGAGGATTGGCGCTGTAAACATCTGTGGAATAGATGTGACATCGGCATGATTGAACAGCCAATAGAAACCGAGTGTCAATGCAAAGAACAAAAGTCCCACAGTCGTGAGTTCGGTCATCATCTGGCGTGTAAGGATCGAGGCTGAGCGGCTGCGTGGTTTCTGTTTCATCACTACGGATGAAGGTGGCAATGATGCAAGCGCCATTGCTCCGAAGGTGTCCATGATGAGGTTGATCCAGAGCATCTGGGTGACTGTCAACGGCGACTCCGCGCCCATAAATGAGCCAAAAAGCACGAGGAAGCAGGCAGCTACATTAACTGTCAGCTGAAACAGCAGAAAGCGCTGTATGTTTTTGTAAAGCGAGCGACCCCACATCACAGCCCTGCCTATTGATGAGAATGAATTGTCGATAATAGTGATGTCTGACGCCTCTTTTGCCACCGATGTGCCGTCACCCATAGAAAGGCCGACATGAGCGGCCTTTAATGCCGGGGCATCGTTGGTACCGTCGCCGGTCACAGCCACTACTTCGTTCTCGGCCTGCAAAGCCTCGACAAGCCGTTTTTTATCCATGGGGCGCGCGCGGGCTATTATCTTCAAATCGCCGACCCGTTCTCGAAGTTGTCCGTCGGTAAGTGACTCCACTTCCACTCCGGTTATGATGTTGCGGTCACTGTCGGCCGAATCGTTCCACAGTCCGATCTGTCGGCCAATCTCTCTTGCCGTACCGGGTGTGTCGCCGGTAACCATCTTTATCTTTATACCTGCGTCTATGACTTCACGGACTGCTGCCGGGACATCGGGGCGCACAGGATCTGAGATGGCAACAACGCCTATAAATTTCAATCGCGTGGCAACAACCGAGCCATCGGCGACAGCAACATCGCCAGTGTCGAGTGTCTGATATGCGAATCCGAGCGTACGCATGGCCTGATTCTGGTATCCGAGCAGCAGCGAGTCGAATTCGTTCTTTGTCACTCCGGCCTTATCATTGCTCAGACCATATACAATCTCGGGCGCGCCTTTTACATAGACGATCTTCTCGCCCGTAACAGAGTCAACAACCGATGCCATGTATTTACGTTCGGTTGTGAACGGCAGTTCTTCAATGAGTTTTGCGCTACAACGCATGCTGCGGTAGTCGATGCCGCGCTCTTTCAACCAAAGCAAAAGCGCGCCTTCAGTGGGGTTGCCTATCACCTGCGCTATTTTTTCAGAAAGGTCGAGCTGTGCTGTAGAATTGACAGCTATCCCCTCGTACAGCACCTGATCGGGTTGATTGCCAAAGAAGTTGGTGTTGTAGACCCGCATCTGATTCTGTGTCAGCGTACCCGTTTTGTCAGTGCATATGACGGTAGTGGCTCCCATTGTCTCACAGGCATGCATTTTGCGAACAAGATTGTTGGTTTTCAACATGCGGCTCATGCTATATGCAAGTGACAGCGTTACAGCCATCGGCAATCCCTCGGGAACTGCGACTACAATCAGCGTGACGGCTACCATGAGAGTTTTTAGCGTGTGGGCAAGCAAGGATGACCAAGCTACATTGGCGGCATGGGGATGGATCATCATAAACGCGCCTGTCACAGATGCAAAGAAAACTATAAAGAGGCCTATTGTAGCCACCACACATGCCGGCTTTGTCCACAATGGAAACTTTTTTATCACTAACCAAAGGAACAAAGCGACGGGCACCGTGAGAAGCCAGCTTTGCCAATTGTCCCAACCGAGATAATGTATCAGCTGACAAAGCACTATCAATCCGGCGAATCCATAGCTCATATCCGAGATACGCTTAGCCAACCATTCGAGCTGCTCGTTCAAGGGGGTCTTCACCGAATCATCGATCTGAGCTTCAACAAACACTTTGCCCATTTCCGTTGCATCACCGACCCTGTTCACCCGCATCACTCCGTGACCTTCCATGATCTTTGTGCCACGCATCACATGATCTGACGGATATGTCGAATCTTTGTCGAAATGATTGGGATTGATTGTTTTGACGCACAGAGGCTCGCCTGTAAGCATCGATTCATCGACGTTGAGCGTCACCGCTTCAAGCAACTCTCCATCAGCGGGTATTTCATCACCGGTACTGAGCATAACAATATCACCGACGACTATATCCCTGCGCGGTACAGTGGTGATTATTTCGTCGCGCAAAACCTCTACCGGCTCGTCGTCATTGACCTGATTGAGAATTCTGAACGCCTTGTTGGCACGTTGTTCGAAAAGGAATGCGAGAGTGGTGGCCAACCCGATGGCCACGAATATGCCAAGTGGCTCGAAGAACACCTTCCAATCATGTCCATCAAGACAGAAAAACTCATATGATGAAATACCCACTGACAATCCGCCTGCCACAAGCAGAATTACGATCAACGGATCGGAGAATTTCCCAAGAAATTCCTTCCACCATGGTGCAGGCGCAGGAGGTGTCAGCATGTTTACACCGTATTTCATACGGCTATCCGCCACCTCGGCATGGGTCAAACCCGTGTAGTGCCGCGTGTCTGACATAAGTAGCTATTCAGATTAAAACGCTATTATATTTTATAATTAATGACTATTTGAGCCGGAGGAAAGCTTGAACACAATCTGCCTGATATTTTTGGATATTTCCCTTCCTTTCATCGGTTGCGATGCCCGCATCGCGCCCTATTCAAGAAATGGAAATCTCTCAAAAATCCCTAAGCATTTTGTATTCATTTAATCAGACCAGCTACTTATCGGACTTATTTAACAAACTCTGACGGATGACTTATCTCACCTTTTCCTGCGTCAGCATTCTTGTTGACTCGAGAATTGGAAGATTTGATTCGGTAGGAACGTATATGACGGTTTTATCACTTAGATCAGACTGCTGACGCACCCACAAATACTGTATATAAGTAGGCGTGATCGAGCCGTTCTCGATGCGTATAGCCTCGGCCGCACCTTTGGCACGCTCGATCTCGGCCTGCGCATTGAGTTTCTCCGCTTCGAGATTAGCCCTTGCTTCCTCTATCTTTATCTTGCGGTTCTGCTCCGCCTTGGCAAACTCAGCCTTGCCTTCCATTTCCTGCGACCATACGTTGTACCATGGCATTACAAAAGCCATTGCCACTACCAATGCGACAGCTCCTATCGCACTCCACACCACGGCCTTGATAAGCTTGGGTGTGACGTTGAAACCTGCGTTATTGTTATACATTTAGATTGTTTTTATCTGCTTAATGAACTAATTAACTATCGGATATGCACACTGTCGGATCTTTGCGCGCCGAGAAAGCGGCATAAAGCACCGGTGCAAATGGAGATGCAAAGGATCGCGCTGAATCAGGGCATGATTTCACACACGCACAGCATTTAATGCATCGTGCCGGATCTATATTCCGGCAATCGGCAGATATGGCATGTGTAGGACATACATCGACACATATTCCGCAGTTACCGCACAACTCCATATCAATCTGTGGCAACAATACCCCTCCAGCGCTTTTCTTTCGCTGTTGATATTCAGCAACAAATGACTTAAACATTGCCAATGATTCGGGAGATGACGGCTGATCGCTGATTGTCGTGACGTCAACACGCCTGAGCGCCCCTGATTCCAGCCGGCAGGCGATGTCTTTTCCAAACCTCTCGGCAAAGGCGATATCGGCCGCATCTGGGCGTCCGGCGGCGATGGGATGTACGGCAGTGGAATATGAATGTTCACCTATAAATGCACCAACAGCCACAGGCACAAAGCCATGCGCCTCAGCGAAATCCGACATATCGACCAAAGCGTTCTCAAACGCCCTGTTTCCATAAACAGCGACAAGGACACATTTTGCGCCATTGCCGACCATACCACTCATACGTTCGGCTGCTTTCGGCGACATATGTCCGCCATAGACCGGTGCAGCGATTATAACCAAATCGTCGGGATCGAATACAAGGTTACAATCTTCATCCCGTGTTACATCAATAACCCGGGATGACATGCCTGCGCCCGCGGCCACCGCAGCGGCAATACGCGCGGATGTTCCGGTCGGTGAAAATACCACTTGACTAAGTTTCATGTTGACAAAGATACAAAAAGATATACACAACATCCCAAGACTCTCAAAAAACAGCATATATTTGCAATCATCAATCAACGCATAATCCCAATCATGTACACCACTGTGCTAAAATCGCTGATAGCAGCTTTGGCTTGCATTATAATCGTGAACAAAAATCACGCGCAAAATCCAACGACATATAACTCAATTGAAATAACCCTTGATGACACTCCCGACGATATAATTGCAAAGGCATCATGCATCGCTCCATCGCAACGGCAACTTGCTGCATTGGAGAACGAATTCATAGCTTTCATACATTTCGGCCCCAACACTTTCACCCGTCAGGAATGGGGAACCGGAAAAGAAGACCCCGGCATATTCGATTTGCATGAGCTTGACACAGACCAATGGGTAGAGGCTCTGAAAAGCGCCGGTATGAAAATGGTCATACTCACCGTTAAACATCATGATGGATTCGTGCTTTGGCAAAGCCGCTACACAGACCATGGCATAATGTCAACCGGTTTTGAGAACGGGCATGGCGACGTGTTGCGCGAACTGTCACGCTCATGCGGCAAGTATGGCATGAAACTTGGAATATACCTGTCGCCGGCTGATCTTTACCAGATAGAAAGTCCACAGGGGCTATATGGAAACGGGAGCAGTAAAACGCTCCGTCATATTCCGGGAAAGGTAGATGGCCGACCATTCGCCGACAAAAGAGGATTTGATTTCGTCGTTGACGATTACAACGAATATTTTCTCAATCAGCTGTTTGAGTTGCTAACAGAGTACGGCCCGATTCACGAAGTGTGGTTTGACGGTGCCAATCCAAAGAAGAAGGGTGGACAGACCTATGACTATGATGCATGGAAAACTGTCATCAGATGTCTCGCACCCGATGCGGTGATCTTCGAGGGCGGAGACATAAGATGGTGCGGAAACGAATCGGGAGCTACAAGAATCACGGAATTCAATGTGCGCCCCGAGCCATTTCCAGATGAACATGACCAATCCGTACCATTTGCCATACGCGGCACGGCCGACCGTGAATCATTGATGAATGCCCGCAGGCTACTATATCGTCAGGCAGAGACAAACACGTCAATACGTGAGGGCTGGTTTTACCGCGATGAAGATCATCAGCGTGTGAGATCGGCCGATGATGTGTTTGATATTTATGAACGCTCCGTTGGCGGCAATTCCACATTTCTACTCAATGTTCCACCCAACCGTGATGGACGCCTCTCAGATGAGGATGTGGACGTGCTTCGAGAGGTAGGACGACGCATATCTGACACCTACGGCAAATGCGCGGCTTTAGGCGCAGACACACCGGAGGCACTTACCGACGGCGACATTCTGACATCGGTTGACATTTCCACTCCGGTGACGGTGGCTCTGTGCACACCGTCACGTATCAACCGCATAGTGCTTCAAGAGGCAATAATGACGCACGGTGAACGCATCGAGGGCATTGTGGCAGAGGTGTTCAGCGCCGGAATGTGGCACAAAGTGGCCGAAGCCACCAATGTAGGATATAAACGAATACTGCGTTTCCCGGAGATTGAAGCTGCCGACAGCGTACGCATATCAGTGACCGCATCGCGTGCGACTCCGGCTCTGTCGGCTCTGTCGGCACATTATTACGAAAGCCATCCACCAAGATTGTGTATGAGCCGTGACAGCACCGGGCGTGTCGTCATCGATGCCGCCACAGACAATTTCAATTGGAAACCATCGGGTATCAACTCATCGGCTCTTCTTAATGATGGAATGGAGATACACTACACTCTCGACGGCACATCGCCTACGACAGTGTCGCCATTATACTCCGCTCCATTAATTGCCATTCCGGGGCATATCCGCGCCGTCGCCTACGTTGGAGGCAGACGCGGGCCTGAGCTGCGCGACATTGTCATGCGCAGCGACACGACTGTCATTGATACCGAACCTCTGACTATAGACCTTGGGGAAATAGTTCCGATAACCGCCATAGCTTATACTCCCGATCAGGGAAAAGACCAGGGTCAATTCATAACTTCAGCAGTTGTGGAGACCAGCAGCGACGGTATCAATTGGATTGAGACGGCACGTCTGAATCACGGCAATATTGTGAACGATCCGTCACGTCGCATATGCTATCTCGACAATAGTATCAAGACACGATACGTGAGATTCAATCGATTACGCTGCGTCGCGACTGATACGGAGGCTTCGCTCACACCGTCGGAGATCGGTATTTTCTGATTGGCTCTCAGTCTTAACACGAGTTAAATCCAAACACACTCTGATAAATAATCGCTAATTTTGTATGACCGATCGTGATGAACGGCCAATATAAAATCAGCTCATTTATTTATGGAAAATACAATCTGCGCAGTGAGCCGCAAGGACAGGCTCGTATCGTTTATATGGCAACACGTTTTGCTGATCATGTCACTTTATGTAATGACACTCGGAGTAGCGCTGTGCGTGCGTTCGGCGTTGGGATGCAGCGTCATATCCACCATACCATATGTGATGACACTTGCCGGAGAATCAGCAGCAGTGCCCGCCCTGACTATCGGAGAATATACCTATCTTATGAACGCCGTGTTTGTCATGCTGCAGATTGCCATACTACGCAGGAAATTCGAGTGGGTCCAGTTGTTCCAACTTGTGATCGGATTCTTTTTCGGGTACCTGCTCGATGTGAATATGGAACTTACATCAGTATTCAATTACGGCACATTGGTCAGCAAGATAATCGCGCAACTTGCCGGATGCACTGTTCTGGCCATCGGGATAGCGATGGAGATACGCTGTGGGTCTGTGACAATGCCGGGCGAGGGTATCACGGTAGCTGTCAGTCGTGTGACCGGCCTCCCATTTCCAAAAGCGAAGATTTATGTCGACACCACACTCGTAGTGATAGCCGTGGCTCTCAGCTATTGGTTTTTCGGCACATGGATATGGAGTGCCGTGGGGTTTGCGACGCTCTTTGCAATGATATATGTCGGCATGGCCGTAAAAATGTTCAACCCTCATATGCTGTGGTTTGACAATCTGCTGCACTACCGCCCCGGATTTCGCCGCTACATATATGGTCTGGCGCGGTTCGTATCCGCTTACCGCAAGACCGAGTAAGGTCTGCCGGGTTCAAGGGTGATCTCCGACGACTCACCATTGCAAAGCAATGTCAGTCTGGTGAGCGTCGGCGACGACAGCGTCACACGTTGCGCGCGACCGTCGTTCCATTCAATGTCAACCGTGGCTCCACAGCGTGTTCTCAATCCGCTGACACGACCTGATCGCCAAGCAGCCGGCAATGCCGGCAAAACAGTGACCGAGTCGGGTGTGGACTGCACAAGCATCTCGGCAACGGCAGCGCTCCCACCGAAATTGCCATCGATCTGAAAAGGAGAATGAGCATCGAGCATATTGGGATATGTACCTCCCCCACCACGTCTGTCGTCGCCAATATAACCGTCGGGGCTGACATAGCTCAGAAGCGTGCGGTACATTGCATATGCTCCCTCGGCATCAGCAAGCCTCGCCAATAGATTTGCACGCCATCCCGCACTCCATCCGGTGGTGTTGCTACCCTTTATCTCAAGTGTGCGGGCACATGCCGCAGCAAGATCAGGCGTGGCGCCGGGCGTGATATGGTGACCCGGGTAGAGACCCACAAGATGACTTTGATGGCGATGCTGCGGATCTTGATCTTCAAAATCATGATACCATTCCATCAGCCGTCCGTCGCTGCCGACACGGTACTTGCGCATGCGACGCAATGCGTCGGCGATCTCTCCACGCATTGCGGTATCCGTACAGAGCGTTGCCGCCGCTGCTTCTGCCGCCATGAGACATTCACGGATAATAGCGAGATCGGAAGTATTACCATAGCTCACAGATGCGGCCGATCCGTCGGCCGTTATGAAAAAGTTTTCGGGAGATGTGCCCGGCGAGGTTATCAATTCTCCGTCACGCTCGATCATCCAGCCGAGACAAAATGCCGCTGCATCGCGCAACACGGGATAATAATCCTCAAGAAAATCCCTGTCGCGACTGAAAAGATAATGTTCCCATATATGTGTAGACAACCAGGCGCCTCCCATGCTCCACACAGCCCACGAAGGGCATGACTCCCGCAATCCGACCGGATTTGTGAGCGCCCATATATCGCTGTTGTGTGCCATACACCATCCGCGGTCAACTCCGAAATAGTTGCGGGCAGTGACACGTCCGGTTTCTGACAGATTGCGCAAAAACTGCAGCAATGGCATGTGCAGTTCTGAAAGGTTTGTGGTCTCAGCCCCCCAATAGTTTTCCTCAAGATTGATATTGGTCGTATAGTTGGAACTCCATGGAGGTGTGAGGTGCTCATTCCACAAGCCCTGCAGATTGGCCGGGACGAAAGGGGTACGCGAGCAAGAGATCAACAAATAGCGCCCGAATTGGAAATAAAGAGCCTCAAGTTCGGGATTTGCACGGTTATTGACAGTATAGTCAAGCAGTTGCCTGTCGGTTGTCATCGTTTTGATTGCGGCATCCGTATCTCCAAGCCACAGGCTCACACGATTGTAAAGACTCATATGGTCAGCCATCTGATCTTCGCCTATCTGTTCATAGCCCTTTGCAACAGATGCACTGATCCGCGAATCGGCAAGTTCACGACATGGACGTCCGTCAGAGGCAGGATTGCGGTCAAATCCATTGAACGATGTGACATTTGTGACGTAAACAACGGCGTCACGCACACCTGAAGCCATGAGGCATCCCGAGCTATCATCGGCTATGACCTCTCCGCCACCGCGCACATCAATCCTCACACGCGTAGCAAACCTTGTGCCACGTTGCGGATCATAGAAATTTTTCTGTTCCGATCCGTTGTAATACACAGGGTATGCAAAATAAGGCCCATAGCCGTCGACTGACATGACAGCATCTGACACAGATTTTTCATTGGGATGTGGAGTGTCGTAATATATATTGAAGTTTACACCTGTAGGACAATCGGTCGTCACTCTCAGGACAATCATCGAATCAGGCGCACTTGCGAAATATTCGCGACGATAGCTGTAGCCTCCGGCAGAATATGATGTGACAGCACGCGCTGTCTCAAGATCGAGCGAGCGTGAATAGTCAGTCACAGATATTTGTCCGGGGAATTCAAGCCACAGATTGCCAAGAGGCTGATAGGACTGTGAGAAATGTCCTTCGATCCGGCGTGCCTCACGGTCGGCAGCTACATAGTCCTCCTTTTCGAGCAGCGCTCTCACTGCTGGAATGGCTTCGGATGCCTGTGGGGAGAATATTGTTGAATCGGGTTCTCCGCTCCATAGAGTTATATCGTTGAGTGACAATCTATCTCGCTCAACTCCGCCATAAACGGCAGCTCCAATCGTGCCGTTTCCGATCACAATTGCTTCTTCAAAAAACGAAGCAGGCCGGTCATAGCGCATTACCTGCGCACTGGATATCGATGCAGCAAATATGGCCAAAAGGCTGATGTATCTTCGAATCATATGTCCAAAGATACGGTTCAGCCATCACATACGCAAATTACTCAACTATTCTCGGTGAGAAATCCGTGAGGCCTGACGGCGTGCAGCATGTCATAACCGCTTCCTTCGTGGTAATATCCTACGATGTGCGACACCCAATCATTATCGGATTTTGTTCCTTCGCGGGTGCGATTGTAATGTGAGACTTTCTCATCATAGTCCATAAGAGCTTGTGACATATCGCCCGAACCATATACATTGTGATGAATCACCAGATCGACAGGCTGCTTGGGTTTCATGTCAGGCAACTCCCTCGGTACACCGATGGCAAGTCCACAGACAACAGTCACGTTTTCGGGTAACAGCAACAGCTCAGCTACCTGCGCCGGAGCGGCAGTGCGGACATACCCGATCGGGCACGTGCCCAATCCTCGGCTCTCGGCTGCCGTCAGAGCACTCATCATAGCCAACGAAGCATCGATCACTCCCACTGTATATCCGTCAACGGTAGCCGGGAAAACGCCTACGGGCACATTTTTGGATTTTGCAGCGAGTGTGATCTTACGATAATCGGCACAAAATATCAGGAATCTATTGCATGTCTTTATCTGCTTCTGACCTGTAAGAGCATAAAGCTTTTCCTTTAACTCCTGATCGGCCACATCTACGACACTGAACTGCTGTCCGTTATAGCTCGTCGGTGTATTGCGGATCGCTTCATATATGAAATCGACATCTTCCTGCGGTATCGCATCGCGCGTATAGCGGCGCACACTGCGACGCTCAAGCAAAGTTTGTTCTACTGTCTTTGACATAGATCTGTCTTATTGTTTTCTCAATATCAACAAGCGTAATCATCACATGGTTCTGTAAATTCACGCATTCATATTGCAAAGACAAAAAAATCGAGTTAATTTTGCTAATCACAAACATCCCCTATCTCATGATCACACAGACCAGATGCGGAGACATCACATTGCTAACCATAACCAATGCCATTGGTGCGAGTGTCAAATTGTCGACCCTCGGCGCAGGCATAGTGTCGATCTGCGTTCCTGACCGCAATGGCGATATATCAGACGTAGTCCTCGGATATGATAATCCGGCAGACTATCTCAACGATGGCCCTTGTGCCGGAAAAATACCGGGACGATATGCCAACCGCATTGCAAAAGGCAGATTCTCAATTGACGGCGTAAGCTATCAACTTGCGATCAACAACGGGCCAAACGCCCTGCACGGCGGCCCAACCGGATTTCAAAACCGTATATGGCGTATCACACATGCCGACGGCAATTCCGTGAAGATGGCCTATACATCGGCTGATGGCGAGGAAGGTTATCCCGGGCAACTTGATGTGGTGGCAACCTATACATGGACAGACAACTGCACACTTCGTCTTGACATTCAAGCCACAACAGACCGGCCTACAGTGGTCAATCTCACCAACCACACCTATTTCAATCTTTCGGGTCACGGATCAGGATCAGTGCTCACGCACTTACTACAGTTGAAGGCATCGAGTTATCTGCCTACAGATGAGACCCTCATTCCCACTGGTGAACTTGCTGATGTGGCAGGAACCCCAATGGATTTCACAACACCAAAAGCCATTGGCCGCGACATAAACGCAGATTTTCCGGCTCTGCGCTATGGCAAAGGCTACGACAACTGCTGGGCTATAGACGGAGCTGACGGAACACTGCGTACAGCCGCCGTTCTTGCCGATATGAAGTCTGGAAGACATCTGACTGTGGCCACTGACCAGCCGGGAGTGCAGATCTATACAGGCAATTGGCTTGACGGCTCACCCGCGGGTAAGGACAGTGTCGTTTACCACGACTATGATGGTGTGGCCATCGAGTGTCAGGATTTTCCTGACTCGCCCAACCATGCTGATTTCCCATCAACACTGCTGCGTCCCGACAGCCGTTATGCACGTGCAATAGAATTTCGTTTCACCAATGAGTAAAAAAGAGCTTAAATGTCCGGAATGCGGCCACATGTTTCAAGTGTCGCAGGAAACTTTTGACTCCCTGGCTGTGCAGGTCAGGAATGCAGCCATGGAAGAAGAGCTCGACCGACGCACGGCAGAGATACGCCAGCAACTCGCTGCTGAAAATGAAATAGCCGCACTGAAACGCATCAGTGAGCACACCGCCGAACTCGATGCCAAAGCCAAATCACTGGCATCGCGCGATGCCGAGATAGCACTGCTCAAGGAACGTCTGGAAAGTGCGCCACGTCAGGCTCGTCTTGAACTTGAACATGAGCTATCCGACCGCGACCGAAAGCTTGAACTGATGCAACATGAGCTGAAATCGATCAGAAGCACACTCGAGGCCGAAAACCGTGTGGCACTTCTCGAACAACGCGAGCGCCAGTCGGAGGAGTTACGTCAGCGCGATGAAGAGATCTCACGGCTGAGAGAACGAGTGGACGCCGAGCGAAAGGATGCCGATCTCAGGGTTGCCGACATCAACGCCGCCCATGCCATCGAGCTGACAAAAAAAGATGAGGCTATCAAATATTATAAAGACCTGAAGACAAGCCTGTCGACCAAGATGCTCGGCGAAACGCTCGAGATACATTGCCAGACAGAATTCGAGCGATATCAGGCAATGGGAATGTTTCCGGATGCCACATTCCACAAAGACAATGATACATCACCCGGCGGGACAAAAGGTGATTTCATTTTCCGCGATTTCTCTGACGGGAAGGAATACATATCCATCATGTTCGAGATGAAGAACGAGGCAGACACCACAGCCACCCGCCACAAAAACGAGGATTTCCTTGCCAAACTGCACAAGGATCGCACCGAAAAGGGTTGTGAATATGCGGTACTCGTGTCGATGCTCGAACGTCAGAACGACTTCTACAACAACGGCATCGTCAATCTGAGTCACAAATATCCCAAGATGTACGTTGTCAGGCCGCAATTTTTCATGACCCTGACAGTGCTTCTCTCACAGGCCGCCCGCAAGAGCATAGGAGAAATCCGGGCATTGCAGACCGAGCTTGAAATAGCACGTGCGCAGTCGATCGACGTGACCAATTTCGAGCGCCGGCGTGATGATTTCGTGCGCACATTCAGCAGCCTTGTCGACGCCCACAGCAAAAAGCACCAAGAAGCCATGAGTGACATTGACAAGGTGATCGAATCGCTCGAAAAGCAGATCGACAAGCTTCGCAAAATAAAATCGACTTTTGAGACATCACAGCAAAAACTCATAAAGGCCAATGAAAACGCCGAGACTAAATTTACGATAAAAAAACTATGCCACGGTAATCCTACGATGCGCGCGAAATTTGAACAAGCCCGCATTGACGATGTCACCGACCGGACGGATAACGTCGAAAGTTTATGAGCTTTGTCTCAATCGCGACATATAAATAAATAAGCACGTATTCAATAAAAATCATTACTTTCGTTGTTTAATACAAAAAACATCGATGGATCGCATAAAAGTAAAAATTGTCAACCGCTCGGGACACGAGTTGCCCGCATATGAAACATTCTCGTCAGCCGGGATGGATGTAAGAGCCTGTCTTGAAAGCCCGATTACACTTGCTCCGCTGCAGCGCGCACTCATACCCACCGGCCTGCGCATACAGCTTGAGCACGGATATGAGTGTCAGGTAAGGCCGCGAAGTGGTCTTGCCTTGAAAAAAGGGATAACCGTCCTCAACTCTCCGGGCACCATTGACGCCGATTACCGTGGTGAGATAGGTATCATTCTGATCAATCTCAGCGACCAACCGTTTACCATAAACGATGGCGAACGTATAGCTCAACTGGTGGTCACACAATATACGCGTGTGGAATGGGAAACAGTGAGCCAACTTGATTCGACCGAACGTGGAGACGGAGGCTTCGGTCACACAGGCCTCGTATGAATCCTCGCATGAAAATTATTTTAATCGTCAGAAACACTCAAAAGTGAAACATCTAAACCGTCAGCATCTGCTCCTCGCCGCAGCCGTTATAATCACAGTCGCCAGCGCATTGGCGGCCAAGCCGTCGCGATGGGAAACAGAGGCTCGCGGACGCAAAGCCGAATATATATTTCTTGAAGCAGCCAACGCGCAACTCCGCGGTGACGACGCTTCAAACTATGAATTGCTGCGCCACGCCTATGAAATCGATTCCGATGATGAAGATGCCGGCAACTCCTATGCCATTTATCTCATCCATCTCGAACGCGACGACTCAACAGCTGTAAACAAAGGACTCGGATTGATGAAGCGATACTTCGACAACAATCCGTCTGATCTATATTCGGGACTCAACTACGCCCTGCTTTCTCAGAATCTCGGCAATCCCGACGAAGCATTGCGTGCATTCCGCATTATTCACAGCATGCATCCTGAGCGCACAGGCATAACCTATCGCTATGCTGATGTTCTTGCCCAATCAGGACGCAACGATGCGATAGACAGCGCTCTGTCGGTCTACGATTCGCTCGAAGTTTCGGAAGGGCCTTCCTTGGAACTGACGTCGGCACGCATGAGAGCGCTATTCCTGCGGCAAGACACAGCATCAGTCATAAACGAAGCCCGCCGATTGCTGCGGACCGCTCCGATGAGTGTCGAAAACAATCTGTTTCTGGCCAACGTATACTCATCATTCAACTCGAACGACTCGGCTCTCGCCTATTTCAACCGAGCATGCGATATTGACACCACCAATGCATTCGCTGTATATTCACGAGCCGGTTTTTTCCATGAGATTGGTGACAGCGCTGCATTCGACCGTGAAATTTTCAAGGTTCTGAAGATGGACAATCTCGACATGCCTACGAAAATGGAAATAATGCGAGGCTATATATCAGAACTTTACGGCGACTCGATACAAACACCGCGCATACTCGACCTGTTCAACGCAATGGTGGACATGCACCCTCATGAGAGCGACCTAAGAGAATTTTACGCAGCATATCTCTTCACAATCGGGCGATATGACAACGCGGCATCACAGCAGGAGAGAGCCCTTGACCTCGAACCGGCCAATGAGCAAGGCTGGGCACACCTGATCACTATGGACATACGCGCCGAGGAATACAGCCGTGGTCTCACCGCCGCCAACCGCGCAATCCACTTTTTCCCCGAATCAGGAGAGATCAGAATGATGAAAGGGGGAATATTGGCCGAAATCGACAGCATTGACTCGGCCTTGGAGTGCTTCAAAGAATCTATCGCCCTGACCGATCCATCGGAACTCGAGACCCTGTCGAACCTCCACTGTTGGATCGGCGACATCAATTATCAGCAAAATCGCAGAGACAGTGCATTTGTCCACTACCAGATGGCGCTTGACCTAAATCCGTTAAATGTGTTGGCTCTCAATAACTGTGCATATTACATGGCTGACGAAGGAATAGATCTCGATAAAGCGCTGACATATATCGAACGTGTCATGGATCAGGGTGAGGCAGACGGCGCATGGATCGACACATATGCCTGGGTGTTGTTTAAACTAAAGGAATATGCCAAAGCCCGTGAACAGATAGACCGTTTGCTCAACATCACACCCGAACCGGAGAGCGAACTGCTACACCATGCCGGCGACATCTATTTCATGGATGGAGATCCCGACAAAGCCCTCGATTTCTGGCAACAGGCATTAAAGCTCTCTCCCGATGACGAATTACTGAAAAAGAAGGTGAAGAACAAGTCATATTACTATGAGTGACATGACATCTCTTCGATATAATAAATCAACCACACCACAGCAATGAAAATGAATCAGATCATACGACCCATGCGATTGACAAGCGCATTATTTAGTATAATAATCGCATTTTCGGCATTTTCATGCAAGACATCAGGGCAGGCCGGTGCAAAATCGACACCGCAATATGCCAGAGTAGCTCCGGCTGAAATGGACTATCGCGCCGGATTCGCAGCTCTGGCATCTACATATAATCAATGGGAAGATGTGAAAATGCCTGTGAACATAAAGCTTACATCGCCGGCGTCGATGTCGCTCAGCGGCACTGTAACCATGACGGCCGCAAAGACGATAAACATCTCTTTGCGCATGCTCGGATTTGAAGTGGCATCGCTGTATGTCGACAATGATTCTGTATTCGCTATATATAAGGTGCATAAGCGATATGTTGCTGAGAGCATTCCACAACTTCTGAAAAATTTTCCGGCTACAGTAGGCAACTTGCAGTCACTTTTACTCGGCCGCATTTTTTATCCGGGACTTGACACACCGTATGACATTAACGCATCGATGTTCGAGTATTCAGCGGCAGGAGACACTGATCTGCCAGACGCGGTGGTAATGACTCCAATGATAGATACTGCCGGAATAGAATGCGCTTTCATCGCTGATGGACAAGTTGTTCCTTCAGTGCTTGCATTCATGGCAATAGTGGCCAACCATCAGGCATCAGCCATCTATTCAACGCCACAGCTCACTCCTGCAGGCGCAGTGAGTCCATCATGTGACATAAACGGATCATTAGGAGGCAAAAACATAGCGGCACGCATTTCATGGAACCTCGACAAAGCCCAATGGAATACCGGAGCAACAGCAAAACGCCCCAATACGCGAGGCTACACCCGCATTTCCGCCTCATCCCTTCTCAAAACCCTGTCATCACTCTGACAATCCAGGCAATGAAACCATTAATAAGACTATTGACCATAGCGTTGATTGCATTGACTGCATGCATTGTCGTGCCAACTGAGTCGCATGCACAGAATAAATCGGTGGAAAAGCTGAAAAAAGAGAAGCTTGACGCTGCCCGCCAGATCAAAGAGACCACCAGAAAGCTCAAAAGCAATACCCGCGAGACACGTCGCCAACTCAACCGTCTGGAGACATTGCGAAGCGACATGAAACGCCAAAACGAAATAATGGCACGTGCCCGTCACTCAGCAGATTCGGTGGATCTCGCAATCACACGTTTGAACGACACAATAGCCCGTATGGATTCGTCACTTGCAGTGTTACGCGATTCATATGGCAAAACGCTAAGACGAATGCAATCCGCAGCTCAACCTACTAATGCATTCAGTTTCATATTGTCGGCCGACAACTTCCAGCAGGCATACAGGCGCGTGAGATACCTGCGCCAGTTCACAAAATGGCGTCATCGAAAAGGTGAACAAGTGAAAAATGCCCAATCACAACTCGCCGAGCGCCGTGACAGACTTGCAGATCTGGGACGAAAAAGACTCGACGCACTACAAAGGCTTGATGTGGCATCACGTAAGCTGAAATCGCAACAATCAGAGACCGAAACGCTCGTGGCCTCCCTGAAGAAAGAAGAAAGCAATCTTCGAGTCATTCTCAAAGAGAGCGAAATGCGACGCAAGAAGCTCGACAACGAGATTGACCGCATGATACGTCAGGAACAGGAACGCATCGAGAAACAGCGGCGCGAGGCAGAGGCCAAGGCCAAAGAGCGCGCCCGACGTGAAGCTGCGGAAAAAACATCAACCACAACATCACCATCGACACAAAAAACACAGACGAACACCCCGTCGAAAACCACAACCAAACCACAGCCAAAAACACAGGTGGCTGATCAGGATCGCTCACTCTCAGGCTCGTTCGAAAGCAACAAGGGCAGACTGCTCTTCCCTGTTGCAGGAAACTACCGCATTGTGCGCGGATTCGGCAGACAACCACATTCAGAACTGAAACATGTCGAGACCGACAACTCGGGCATAGACATCGAGACATCGAAGGGTGCGTCGGCCAGAGCCGTGTTCAACGGCACTGTATCTGCCATATTCCGTCAACCAGGTTTCAACACGATAGTCATGGTGCGCCACGGTGAATACATCACTATCTATGCCGGATTAGGCAATATCTCGGTTAAAAACGGGGAAAAAGTCAAAACCGGCCAGACAATCGGCACTGTAGTGGCTGATCCTGACAACGACAACCGTTCTGTGCTCCATTTCGAGTTGCGGCATGAACGACAGAAACTGAATCCGACCCATTGGGTGAGATAGGTGACCGCTCAAAATAAAAAGGCAGGAAAACTTCTGATACCTAAGTTGATCTTTCATGTGATTATTTTGGCCTAACGCATAAGAAACTGTTTAAAATTTATTTTATCTTGTCTTTGAGAGTCTTGTCAATGT